>JAUIFT010000213.1 GCA_030430345.1 Calditrichia bacterium
TCGAGGATAAATCCAACAAGCAATTTTCCCGGCAGGATATTCGCCTCATCAGCGATATGGCTAATCATACCGCCGCCGGACTGGAACGAATGATTCTCAATCAGCGGGTGCGAAAAGAAAAAATGGCGCGGCAAAATATGGAGGACTTTCTGAAAAGCCTTCAAAAAAATGAGCATACCAACCGCGCGCTTTTAAATGCAATTCCGGATTTGATGATGCATCTTCAGCAAGATGGCACCGTGCTCTCCTGTAAGATGCCGAAAAATACCATGCCGCTCTTTGGTGAAGATATTCCCGGAAAAAAACTGGAAGAATTTTTACCGGAAAGCATCAAGGATGAAACGCTTTCCTACATTGAGCAAGCACTTTATGTCGGCACTATACAGGTATTTGAGTTTCAACTAAAACTCGATAAGAAAGTACACTATTACGAGAATAGAATTATGGCCTGCGGTCATTCGGAAGTCCTGTCAATTATTCGTGATATTACCGACCGGGTGGAAGCAGAACGAATGCAGGCAGACCTGATTGCTGAGTTACAAGATGCACTCCACAAGATCAAGACATTAAAAGGATTAATCCCGATTTGCTCTTCCTGTAAAAAAATTCGCGACGACCAGGGATCCTGGAAGCAACTGGAATTATACATTCAGGAGCATTCTGAAGCAGAATTCAGCCATGGGATTTGTGAAGATTGTGTTAAAGTATTATACCCGGATTTTGTTAAAAAACAGTAAGTAAGCATTTACGCTGATTATAAGGAGAATCAGTATGCCAGCCCGTATAACCGTCAGTAAAATTACCGATGCCGATTGGCGTCTGGAAGCAGATTTAAATGAATCAGTAATCACTATCGGCCGCCATTCCTCTAATGCCGTTCGCCTGGAGGATCCGAAGAAGATTGTTTCCCGCAAACATGCAGAGGTTATCCGCGAAGACGGTGGATATTCCCTGGTTGATTGCCAAAGCGCGAACTCAACTTTTGTCAATGATGAGAAACTGGTTGCTGATCATCCCTACCAGCTGCAGAATGGTGATTTGATTAAAATCGGGGATTATTTACTGACTTACTATGCACCGGAAGATACCACCGAAGCTGATGATATTTCGGAGAACCGGACGGTTCTTTACCAGAATCCATTTTTAAGTGATGCCCGCGCCCTGTTTGACTGGCTGGCGGAGCTTCTCGACAAGTATGCCAAAGAGAATGAAAATATCCGTAAGGATGCGTTACGGGAAGCGTTAGTTGCCGCCCTGGCAGACACCGCAGATAGTTCCGGAGAAATCCTCTCCATTCTGCAAAAGTCCTGCCCGGGAGACGCCGCGCAACCGGTCGCGAATGCGCCGGCCAGCAGCGCCCGTACAGCACCGGTCAGGGATGACCTTAACACCGTCGCGGATGTTATCATCGATGGCTTAATTCAAACGGCAAAAGCAGATGCTAAATTTCGCAAGGAATTTATGGATATCGCCACGGTATTCAGCGAGCATCCACTCTATCTTTCCTCGCCGGAGGAGTTTCGGGAATATCTCTTTTCTCCGGAAATTTCCCGGGAAGAATATGAGCGGCGATTAGAGAACATAAAACTGCAAATAGAAGAACATTTACTGCACGAGAAAGCAACACTGAAAGGATATCGCGCACTGATTGACAGTGGCGCCCAACAGCTGCTGACTTTCCTTGATCCGGATAACCTTGAGAAGTTTTACAGCCGGCAACAGTTTGAGCTGGGCTCACTGAAAATCCCCATGGGCATTATTCCCTTTTATGCAAAAATTCGCGCTTTCCGGGAGTATAAAAAGATGATTCGGCAAATGGCGGAAGATGGCAAGGTTGGCTTTGACCGGAAAATATTCCGGCCGTCTTTCGTTAAATCCTATATGGCAACAATTGCCGGCAACAGCCATCTGCCGCCGGCACCGGAAACCATGGAAGAGCCGGAAGTCTTTTAAATCCGTCTGCCTGTCTCTTAGCGAAGCAAAATCATTTTGCGATAGCGATTCACCCCATTCACGGTCAGGCGATAGATGTAAATCCCTGATCCGGCCTGTTCGCGCAGATGATTCCTGCCATCCCAGGCGATCTGATAATAGCCGGCATTTTGTTGCTCGCGCACCAATTGAACAACTTTACGCCCAAGAATATCATAAATAGCTAAATCCACATCACCAGCGGCGGGTAAGGCATAAGCGATCGTTGTCCGCGGGTTAAACGGATTGGGGTAATTTTGTGATAGGCGCACAGTAGCGGGCAATCCAGTATTCCTTTCGGGAATTCCCAGTAAAGTGCTGTTTGCCTGCCCGGGAGAGCCACCAATTTCCCAGGAAGCCTGCCAGTTTTCCGCCAATGTATTATCCCGATTGCTATTCAATAGTTCAAGCGTTGGCCCTTCCCCATTCGCCGCTGCCGGCCAGGGAATATCATTGCCGTAGGTCAGCTCGTCAATCAAATTACTCGTATTATCAAAGAGCTGCAGGCGTTCCCCCATACTACTGAGGCCGAAATCAAATTCACCATAAATTTTGCCCGCTTCGGGAAAAAACTGGCGAAAGGCAACCGAATCCCGGGATAGTATTGCGTATCCGCTGGCGGGAATAAAAGTGCCATCCGGAAAAATAAAGCGTTCACTGGTAGTGTTGTCCTGGAAGAACCATCCGGAAACATCAAGTTCGTTCGATTGTGTATTGTATAGCTCTACCCAATCTTTCGTATCAAAATCCGGGGAGGCGGCATAATTAATCTCGTTGATTACTAACGGCGGTAGACCCGTTTGAGTGGTATCAACTTCAAAAAGAGCAGTCATCTCCAGATCAGCGGTCAGTGCTGCCTGAAAAACCTGCAAGCCTGGTTTCGGCCCCGCGGACCAGCCGGCAAAGCGATATCCCGGCAGCGGATTTGCGCGAAAGGTGATCGGCACATCCTTAAAATAAACCCCTTCCCAGGGATAGCTGTTCAGGGAGAGGGTATTGATCCGGACATGCCCACTGCCAGGCGGCGATACGGCGAGATTTACCGAAATGGAATCCGTAATATCAAATTTACTCATGATATGCTGCTTCACAAAGCGGGGACGTTTTTGCAGATATGTTTTCACACTGAAAACACCTTCCTCCCAAAATATCATTGCATGTCCCCATTGCTCAATTTGCCGGGGCATTTCCGGCAGTAAGATCTCTTGTAATGAATCGACAACCTGGTGGGTGTGGGCGATGGAGAAGGTTGTATTTAACAAGTCTGCAAAACGATTAATAAACCCATAACGGAACTGATCATTTTCCAGCAGATTCCGGATCAGCAGGGTATTTTTTCCATTCTCAACCCGCACACCGCTAGTATCTGTGGACCACCCGAGTGTATTCCAGGAAGGTACTCCATAGTTTTGAAACGGCAAGCCCAAGCCGTGGTCAAGATCCCACATTATCCAGCGGAAAATGCCATCTGCTCTGCGAGGACGCCACATTCGAATATTGTTACTAAGCCAATCAAAGTTTCCTGCGAAAACTTCAAATATCCAGTAGTCCCGAAAGTTTTCAACATCCATCATGGTTTGAATCTGGGCATAATTCGCCGGATCATTGAGATCATTTTCCTCGGCAAAAGCTTCCAGTAAATTATATTCCGTCCAGTTTCCAACAATCGCGTTACGATTCCCGGGGAAATTGAAAGCCCTTTCCAGCAAGTCAATATTTGAACTGCCATAATTTGTTTCAATAAAGTGTTCGTCCTGCCGTTCTCGGATATTGTACAGCCCCCAATAATTGCCATTCAGAAAGACATGAGCCGGCCGATAACCGGCGGTAACATTTGCAATATTCTCCTGGCGATATAGCACATGCATAATCGCGTCACGCATATGCGATTTTACCCCTAACTGCGAACCATCGTTTCCGCCATTCCGGAGAACAAATCTTTTAAAAAGGGTCACCGGCTTATCCGGGAATAAGCGGTAGCGGAAATATGAGTCCCCATAACTTTCCCGCGCATAAATGCGAAAGGATTGCTGCGGTCGGCTATCCGGCGCATGAATTTTAATGCCGCCATTCTGGCGGATAGCGGTTTGCCCATCCGGCTCAAAGAGCTCTACAGACACCGGCTTTTCCCAATTGGCAGTGCGGTTATTGTAAATCCCGGTTGGTCCCCAAATATGGCTGGAATCCGTTACCAGCGAGATTACCGGTATTGTAGCGGGGAAATTCAGCAGATATGTATGGGTAATGATAGGGCTGGGCAAATAACCGGGGGCAATAGCGACGGCCCGCAGTGTGGTAAGGGTATCGATGGTTAAGGCACTGTCATAGATTGCAGCCGTTTCGGTTGGCGTACTGCTATTTAAAGTATAGTAAATAACCGCATTCGTATCCGGGCAACTGAGTGCCAAAGAAAACGGGTTATTAAACATGCCACCCTGCAGCGAAAATTGCGGCGCCGCTGTAAACCCGAAAGTGCCATTGCTGCTGTTAGCGGATCCGGGTGTGGTTTCATTGAAAAAATTCCACACCGGGCCGCCATCCGGCTGCCGCCCCCGGGAGATATCCGCGCTTTGCGGTCCAAAAGAGATGGTGTCAAGAAATCGGCTGCTGTCGGCATCGTACAGGCCGATTTCTTCTCCATTGGCAGACAAACGAAACCCGAGATGAGTCAGGCCCTGCGTTGGCGTTCCATCCGCCCAGAGTATTAGAAATCCTTTTGGTGAAATTGTTGTGCGGGTAGAATCGCTGAATGGTATCCGCCACTTTAATGGTTCGCCCAAATCATCGGTAATATAGAGGCCGGCGACATTTACGGAATCATCTCCGCCATTATATATTTCAATCCAATCGTCATGCTCACCGAATTCATCGGCAATATCAGCGACATTATCAGCTAAAAATTCGTTTATAAATAATTGTTGTCCCTTGATGCCGGCAACAGGCGGCAACAGTCCCAGAAACAGAATTAATCCCAAAATCGAATGTAATTTTTTCCACATAAAACTATTTCAACACCCTTATATTTAAACCAACAGACTTCAGACGCTTACCCAATGACTAAACGGTTTCCTGCATCAACGCAACAGAACCATTTTCTTTACCCTGCTAAATTCTTCTACACTTAAGCGATAAAAATAAATACCGGATCCAACCACATCCCCCTGTTCATTCCGGCCATTCCAGCGCACCTGCTTACTACCTGCCGGTTGGCGCTGATTCATCAGCGTGCGGACTTTTCGACCGAGAACGTCGTAGACGACCAGGCGAACGATGCCAGCCCTGGGCAAACTGTAGCGAATGGTGGTTTCCGGGTTGAACGGATTCGGGAAATTTTGGGCCAGCTCAAAACTCTCCGGTAAAGATGTTTCCCCAGGAGCATTAATGCTGACCAGGCTGTTCTGATAACCGGGGGTGCCACCGAAAACGGCCGAGGCCCCCCAGCTTTCCGGCAGCGTGTTATCCAGACGATCAATGAGCTCCAGGCTCGGTCCACCGCCGTTGGGCTGACTGGGCCAGGGCGAAACTGCATCATAGGTAAAACTATCAACGGCTGCTCCGGTGGTTGCATACAAGCGCACCTGATCTCCCTGTCCAAATCCAAATCCGATATTGCCGACCATGTTAATCACTCCCGGGTGGATCGTCTGAAATGCCATGCTATCCCGGGCAATCACCCAAAAATCATTCGCCGGTACTTTTGTACCAGCGGGTATAGTATAGACATGAGTGTCATCATCATCTTTCAGCACCCAATCGCCGATATCTATTGGCGTTTTGTTCGGATTATACAGTTCCAGCCAATCGTCTGAATCCTGACCGGCCGCCGGGCGATACATCAACTCATTCACCATTAATGGTCCATAAGTGAGCATCAGGGAATCGATAATCCCCATCGCC
>JAUIFT010000214.1 GCA_030430345.1 Calditrichia bacterium
CCGGTAATTTCACCGAGACTATCCAGAGCGAGGCGAATATCGACAGCAAGGATTTCTTCCCCGGCGGCGATATCGATCGCTGAGAGAGCGTTTCCCAGGCTAGCGATTGCCTTCTCTAAAGCCAGTTTATGGCGGGCACTGGTTACAACAACTTCTTCCGACTCGATGCTGACATCGTTAAACACCTGCGCTTTGATCGCCTGTTTCAAATCGTCGATGCCAGTATTGGCTTTGGCGGATATCTTAATCAACGGCAATTCCAGTGCAGCCAGCGCTGCGGTCACCGTGTTGTCCTCGCCTAAATCTATTTTGTTGATCACCGGAATGACATGCAGCGTTTCCCGGTGATTATCAATCAGCTCCAGGAGCACCTTGTCGTCCGCCGCCAACGGTTCGTTTCCTTCGAAGATACATAAAGCAACGTCGGCGGTTTCCATCTGCGCCAATGCGCGCTCTACGCCGATGGCTTCAATCTGATCCTCGGTGTCGCGAATACCGGCGGTATCCACTGCCTGCACGGCCAGGCCATCCAGCTCCAGGTTCGCTTCGATGTAATCCCGGGTAGTGCCGGGAATATTGCTGACAATCGCACGATCCTTTTCCAGAAAGGCATTTAGCAAGCTGGACTTGCCGACATTGGGCTTACCCAAGATAAGCAGCTTTATTCCTTCCTGCAGCAGGCGGCCATAGTCATAGGTGTCGAGGAAACGGCGAATACTAGTAATCGTATTCTCGATTTTCCGGCGCATTTCAGCCATCGGCATTACTTCAATGCCTTCTTCGGAAAAATCCAGGTTGATCTCCAGCAGTGATAAATAGCTAAGAATCTCATCTTTAATCTGAAATATCCGTTCAGATAAACGTCCTTCCAGATGCCGTAATGACTGAGTCAGACTCTGCCGGGAGCGTGCGCTGATAATGCCGGCAACCGCTTCCGCCTGGGAGAGATCCATCTTGCCATTCATAAAAGCCCGGAAAGTAAATTCTCCCGGCTCCGCGATGCGCGCGCCATTGTTTACCATCTGAGCAATTATTCGATCGATGATCAATGGGTTGCAATGACAGCTGATTTCCACCACGTCTTCCCCGGTATATGAAGCCGGATGCCGGAAGTATGTGGTAACCACCTGATCGATAACGGTTTGATTGCTGTTATCCAAGATTTCGTTAAAGATCGCCCGGCGGGTATCTTCCCTGGTGATCGGCCGCTTTAAAGCGGGATTTATTGCTGCAAGACTTTCGCTGCCGCTTAGCCTAATAACAGCAATGGCGCCATTCCCCAACGGAGAAGATAGCGCCACAATAGTATCATCTTCTGGCAGATATTTCATCTTATAATCCGTTCAGGATTAACGTTTTTTCTTCCGCGACCTTGATTTCGATTTCTGTGCGCTAGACGCCGGCTTCCGGACGGGAGTTGTTTTTTTGCCATTTTTACTGGCCACTGCTGCCGCTTTGGCCGGCTGCGGTTTATCGGGCATGTTTTTCTTGATCATCCGTGTCTGCAGTGCTGTTAACACATTAAATACGGCATAATAAAGATTTAGTCCGGACGGGAACGTGTAGAAAACGAATATCAGAATAACTGGCATAAAATAAACCAGTGCCTTCTGTTTCGGGTCGGTCATGGTTGCTTTCGACTGGAGAATCATTGTTGCGCCCATCAATAATGGCAGCACACAAAGACTATCGCCGAGAAAGGGTATGGAGAAATCCAGTTTGGCCAGCACATCCGGCTTGGAAAGGTCGGTAATCCAGGCCACAAACGGTTCACCGCGCAGCTGGATTGTTGAGCGGAAAACAATGAACAAGGCAATCAGCAATGGCATCTGTAACAACATCGGCAAACAGCCGCCAAGCGGATTAAACCCTTGTTCTTTATAGAGTTTCATTATTTCTTTCTGGTAGCGCTGCGGATCATTCTTGTGTTTTTCCTGAATATCCTTCATCAACGGCTGCAATTCCTGCATACGAGCAGTCGATTCATAACTTTTTTTCGTTAGCGGATAAAGAATAATTTTGATAATGATCGCAAAGAGAATAATGGCAATACCATAATTCGGAATAAAACTGTGCAGGAACTTAAATGCCGGTAAAACCATGTAGATGGTAAAAATACGGAAAATGCTCTCATACCAGCCATTGTTCATTACCAGATCGTCGAGGCCGACATTATAGACACCGAGCGTTCCCACATCCAGCGGGCCGAGGTAAACCGTAAACTTGTCTTCATAATTATTACCCAGACGGGCCGGTAAATTGCGATTCAAAGAGACCGAGTAGTTTTTTACCAATAGTTCGGTATCATTGGAGAGCTTCACATTATTGGCATATCCGCTCAATGTTGCGTTCTGAGATTTCTCCGCTGCTTCCGGCACAATCGCAGCGACGAAGTATTTAGTACGCACAGCGACCCAATCCACCTTGTTCCCGGAAGGAGATTCTTCCAATTCTTCTTCATCGGTAACATCCAGGGATTCCAATTCGCCATCGAGATATGCATTGGCATTCGAATAGGTAAAGTCTTCGGAAGCGTTTTCTTCGGTGCTTTCCATGCCGTTTTCCCAGTTCATCGAATACCACTTGTAGCCGATGAATTTTTCCATATTCTCAAATTTTACGGAAATATCAAATCCATAGCGGTCATGATAAAAAGTGTATTGAGTGACCAGGCGGCCATCATCCAGCGGTAGATAGAACTCGATGGTCCGCTGCGGATTGTCTTCGCTCAGAGAAATTCTTGTTTCTTTACCCAGGTCCGTATGCAAGGTATAATCCGAAAGGTGGATCATTTTGCCATTGGGATCAACGATCTCGACATCCAGGCCCCGCCGTTCAATGCGCGATATATCTGCTGCGCTTAACAGGAATTCATTGCCGGATGCAAGGTTCACATTACCAACCTTGGTAGAATCGTCGAAGTGATAATCATATTGTTTCAGATGCCAATCGACAATGCTGCCGCCCCGGGCATTGGAGAAGGTTGCTTTGACAACTTCATTCTCAAAGTGGATCACCTTGAGAAGCGTGTCGGACTGAATGCCTTCATTGATTGTCGTTTGCGTTTCCGTGCTCAGCGAGGTTTGATCCTGAGTGCGCTCGGGAATGGTAGTGCTGGCATTGTTTTGCGGTGCGGGGGCGTCTGCTGGCTGGCTTGTTACCTGCCCGCTGGAATCCGCAGGGAATTGATTGGTCTGATCCGGCATGGGAGGCTGATTAAAGAGTATCCAGACAAATGTCAGCATTAAAATCAGCAGGATGCCTGTTGTCGTGTTCTTGTCCATTACTTGCTTAATCCTTATTTGTTTTCGTTGGTACCGGATCTACACCACCGGGATGAAAAGGATGACATTTGGCGATCCGTTTTATCGATAGCCAACCGCCTCTAAATACACCATGCCTGCTTACAGCTTCAATCGCATAATGGGAACACGTAGGATAAAATCGACAAGAAGGGGGGAAGAGCGGCGAGATCAGATATTGGTAAACCCGGATAATTCCGATGATAATATACTTCATTTCTTGGCTACCATGTCGCCGATTTCTCTTTCCAAACTGGCATAGCTATTCTTGAATCTCTTCACTAAAATGGCAACTTCCCGGCCTTTAAACCAGGAAGGGTGCTTGCGGTAAATTTCACGAACAAGTCGCTTCATGACATTCCGCTGGACAGCATTACCAATCCGTTTCGGCGTCAAAACCGCAAACCTGCGTTTATCGGCAGGTCTGTCGTAAATATTTATTATTCGTCCGGATAACTTACGTCCATTGACCAGTAAGGCTTTTATTTCAACTCCCTTTTTGATCATCCGTGAACGGGGGAGGGTGAACTGCGAACGATTATCCACTAACTGTTAAACGCTTACGGCCTTTTGCCCGTCGTGCAGCAATCACTCTGCGACCACCTTTGCTTGCCATTCTTGCGCGAAAGCCATGCTTATTCTTGCGCTTGCGATTGTGGGGCTGATATGTCCGTTTCATATGACTTTCCTCCAGTAATTCTGATTATTTTCGAGCCGATAAATAAAGTAAAAAAAAAATCTCAAGTCAATATGTTAAAAGGAATTTTAAAATTCCCATCCGGGAATATATTCCCTGTAACAACATTTTCGAAGTTTTTTTCTAAAAATTTGGCATTCCCGGCAATGTATAAATATGAAAGCTTACGGAACTAAAAAACATTGCTTTGTCGGGAATTTCGACCTATTATTTAGTTTGCAAACCAAATCTCAGGGGATTTCTCGAATGGGGCAAACCGTTTCATTTATCATCCAAAAGGGCGGCTGCGGCAAAACGACGACGACGGTTAACACGGCAAGCTACCTGGCAGAACAAGGCTATAAAGTCCTCGCTGTGGATATGGATCCGCAAGGCAACCTCAGCCAGCATTTCGGTTATGATACCGATTCTTTAGAATATACCCTTCTTCATCTATTCCTGAAAAAGAAAGAATTTGATGAAGTTGTCCTCAAGCGCAGCGACAATCTGCACATTCTCCCCAACAATATCGAAATGGTCTCGGCGGAATTTACCCTCTATAAATCCTTTTCCCGGGAATACATTCTGCGGGACCTTCTCGCGCCTTATAATAATGTATACGACTTCATTTTGATCGACTGTCCGCCGAACCTCGGTATCCTCTCGCTCAATGCGCTGGTCGCCAGCAAGGAATTTATTCTGGTTGTTTCCCCGGAGTTTTTCCCGATGCGCGCCATTAAGCCGCTCTATGAAACCTATCTGATGGTGAAAGCAAAACTGAACCGCACCCTGAAGTTCAAAGGGGTTGTGATGACCATGTGCGACTTCCGTACCAAGCACTCTCAGGAAGTGCGAAAGATTCTCAAACGGAACTTTCCGCATAAACTCTATCAAACATATATCCGCAATAGCGTATCTCTGAAAGAAGCGTCTTCTCACGGAAAAAGCATCTTTGAATATCATCCCAGTTCCAATGGCTCTTTTGACTATCAGAATTTTGTAGAAGAGTTTCTCCGCGATCATGAACCGGCGCAGAAAAAGAAAGCGTTCTATGAAGAGCACTTTCAGCAGCTGCCAGTGGATGAAAAAACCGAAATCCTCGATTTTGCCAAGCAGAACCTCTCAAATTACAATCGCAGCCGACTGGATGAAGAAGAAGACGAACCGATTCTGCGGGAAGCACTAATTCTTGAACGAAATAAATTGCTGGAAAAACTATTCCCATATCGGGAACATTCGATGAGTGCAAAAGGCAAATGAAACTAATTCACTGGCTGGCCCTGCTTCTCCTCTTTTACCTGCCGCTTCACGGGGGTTTTGATTATCCCGCCTCCAGTGCCCGCAGCGCTGCCCTGGCGAATGGCTATTCCGCATCCACCGCCGGACGGGATGGATTTCTTATCAACCCGGCCTTAAGCAGTTACGCCAGGGGCTTTTACGCCGCACTTAGCCATAGCCGTTTCTATGGATTAAGGGAATTACAATATGCCGGCGGCACTGCCGTTTATCCGATCGGCAATTATGGCGCAGCTATTTCGGTTGAAAATTTAGGCAGCAGCCTTTATCGGGAGACCAGCCTAACAGCAAACGCATCTAAATCATTTTTAAACAAAAACTTAAGCGCCGGTTTTTCAATACATTATTATCAAATTTCCGTTGCGCGCTATGGAAACAGCAGCGCCGCCTCATTCAGCCTTGGGTGTCAGTATCAGGTATTGGAAAACCTCTACATTGGCGCGGCCCTGACCAACATTAACCGGCCGGCGCTCAACGGTTACCGGGATGAAATTCCGCAAGTCACCCGATTGGGTTTACAATATCAAACTTCTGCAGCGTTTATCACCCACCTTTCGATTGAAAAAGACAGCTGGTA
>JAUIFT010000215.1 GCA_030430345.1 Calditrichia bacterium
GAAATATCCTGTTTCTCCCGGCTAAGTCCACTCACCTTACGGGCGGTACTGGCATAACTGCGCCGTTTACTGCCAAACAATGCCCCCAGCACAGTGGTACCGATTGATATCGCCATATCCATTTTTTTGCTACTGTACTGATCCTCTTCTTTAGCAACCCGCTGTTGTGCATCTACCAGTTGGCGTTCGACAGTGTCGATTTTCCGGGCATATTGCCGGCGCAGGCGATCCATCTCCAGATCCCGGCGTTCCCGGGCTGCATCGCTCAAACGGATGCGGAAATCCCGTTCACTTTCCTCTGGCAAGGAAACCAGTTTATAAGTACGACTCTTCCATAATTTTAGCTGGTAGTCCCGATAAACATAACTTTCGTATTGCTTATCCAGAGAATTGTAAATTTTACTTTTCTTAATGTCATTATTTACAGCCAGATATCCGGCGTTATCCAGCGGATCACTTCCCAGCACACTGGGCTTATAATTCATTACCCGGGAAAGGTCCCAGGTCAGCCCACCAGCATTTCCATCCACAGCGAGCATGTGTGCGGCCTGCCCGCTTTGGGCGACCTTATAGCGATTATTAATAATTTGCACGTCCCCTCCCGCGACCAGGTAGGGATGATAAACGATCTCCCCCCCACTGCTACTCTGCGTTTGCGGGGCAAAATGCTCCCGATATTCCCGCGGCAGGGTTGGTTTGCCTTTCCCGGGCGCTTCGCTGCTCCCGGACACAGCCATTTGCGGTGCCAGTTTTTCTTGGGGGCTATCTGCTTTTACTTCCCGGTCCTTCATCAATGTTTTGATTTGATTACGGGTGAGCGGGCCGCGCAGATAGGACATTGCCCAACGGGTATTAAACACTTCCGGTTGAGATTCATGCACATTCTGAATTAAAAATTGCCGTTTCCCCAAATTGGAAATGATGTTCATAATCTCTTTTTTGCTTAACCCGCCACCGGTGCCGGTAAGGCCATCTGCCAGGCGTTCCTTGTCTTTTTCGGTTTGCAGACGCCCAATAAACCAGGTACCGGTATTTGATAATCCCTTGTAATCCAAATCAACCGGATTCTGCGTTGCCAGAACCACACCAAGTCCGAAAGCGCGTGCCTGTTTTAAGAGGGTCAAGAGGGGGCGCTTCGATGGAGGTTCCCCGATCGGTGGCAGGAAGCCGAAAACTTCATCCATATATAGCAATGCCCGTAAACTGGTGGTGCCGGACTGCCCACGCATCCAGCCGAGTAGCTGATTGAGGAGGAGAGTGACAAAAAACATCCGCTCCGCGTCAGAAAGATGGGCAATCGAAAAGATCGTCGTGCGCGGTTTGCCATCATCTGTATAAAGCATCTCTTTAATGTCGAGCGGTTCGCCCTCCAGCCAGGTTTTAAATCCCGGTGCTGCCAGCAAATTATTCAGGGTCATGGCCAGTTTCAGGCGATCGCTGGAAGGATAGAAGGATTCCAGATCAAAAAAGCCAATTTTATCGATGGGTGGATTTTGAATCAGTTCGATCAACTGCCCCAAACCGAGGTTCTTCCCGGAAAGCCAGCTATGCTCAATGATATTTGCGAGAAGAATATGTTCGCGGCTCTGTAACGGATCCACCTTCATTCCCAGCAATTCCAGCAAGCTGGAAGCGGTTGTCTGAATGCGCTCCCGGAGCAGGTCGACATCTTCGAGCATTTCTTTATCCGGCGCATCAAAGGATTTGATGATCGAGACGGGAATGCCGGCATTGCTGCCGGGAGTGTAGATCGTCAGGTCGGTGCTTTCCCGTAAACGTTTGATACGGTCGCCCCCCTGTCCCCAACCCTCCAGGCCATTCCGCCAGAGGTCGGCCTGCTTCTGGGCATATTCCTCCGCGGAAAGTCCTTTTTTATTGGCTTCATCGAGATTTATCCAGGGTTGAAAATCTTCTTTCTTCAAATCAGGAAAAGTCAGCAGGAGATTCCCCAAATCCCCTTTCGGGTCGATAATCAGGGACGGAATGTTATCAATGGCGGCTTCTTCCAGCAGGGAAATACATAAACCGGTTTTCCCGCTGCCGGTCATTCCCACACAAACGGCATGGGTCGTTAAGTCTTTCGAATCATACAGCAAATAATCGTCGGTAATTTCCTTCTTTTTGACATCAACCTTCTTGCCGAGATAAAATACCCCAAGTTTTTCAAACGCCTGCAATACCAATCCTCCGGTTTATCGTTTCCAGTTTTTCACTCAATGTTAAGGATAATAATCTAAGGGGAAAAATCATATAGCTAAAGAGAAAAAGATGGCGCTTTTGAAATTCGGAATTCCGAATTAATTATTTACCACAGTGTGATGTAACCGGTTTCGCGAACAATTGCCTGCCCTTCCTCGCTGAGCACCCAATTAAGGAAGTGTTTGACGGTTCCCTTTGGCTTATCGATGGTGTAGAAGTAGAGATAGCGGGAAATAGGGTAAAGATCGAAGCGAACGGAAGTTTCCGTGGGAGGTATGCTGTTAATTCGGCAATGCCAGAGGCTGTCGCCATACGCAAATCCACCATAACTAATGGCATTGGGATACCGCATCACCCGGCGGACGATTCCAGCCGTCGTCGCTTCGATATCCGCATCATCCCGGTAATCTTCTCCCTGGAGAATATGGCGCTTAAAATATTGATGGGTGCCGGAGTTGGGCGGCCGGGAAATTACCAGAATACGTTCATCATCGCCACCGACGTCGATCCAGTTAACAATTTTCCCGGTAAAAATCTCTTTTAGCTGCTTCAAAGTAAGATCCCGAACCGGGTTATCCGGATGAACATATACGCTCAAAGCATCTTTACCAACCAGGTGCGCAATACCAATGGATTGGTAGCGGGCAGCGAGCTTCTGCATTTCCTCTCCCTGCAACGGGCGGGAGGCAGCCGATATATCGACATTGCCTTCAATCATTGCGGAAATGCCGCTCCCGGTCCCCCCTCCTTCTACGGAAACGGTTGTACCAGGGAATTTTTGCATATATCCTTCTGCCCAAAGCCGGTTGAGGATAAGCATCGTATCGGACCCCTTAACCCGAATGGTATTTTGTAACTGCCGGGGTTGGCTGCTGCAAGCGAACAACATCCCAAGCATCGCCGGTAAAAGGCCCCATCTGATAAAAAATCCAAAGCGTCTCACAAAATCCTCAACGTTTTTCAGCCCGGGACTGCAAGCGTGGATATCGGTAGGGTACTCCCTTATGCCATGCCGGTGGATTCGGATCATCCGCAATTTCGCGGCATAATGTTTCCAGCAAAAGGGCATGTTGCCAAACCGCCTGGAAGTTAATCGGTTGGAATAAATCATCAAAGGGGGAATGGTAGCGCTCCTTTTGCCAGGCAATCATCTTTCCCATTGCTTCTGCCCGGCTAAAATTATCCCAGTCCAGGCCTTCGGTTACCAATATCGCCGGAATGCCCGCCTGGGCAAAAGCAATCTGATCTGAACGGGCAAATGTTTCCCCCTGTAAAAAACCTTTCGGAATAGGCGAGACCGACAATCCATTCCGGGTTGCGGCACGCTCCAAAAAATCTGCCAGTGTAGACAGTTCCGCTCCGACTCCCACTACATCTTTAAAAGTATCGTATATCGCCATACCATCGACATTGATGCTGGCGACCGTTCGATATAAGGGGACGACCGGATTATCCAGATAGTAATGAGCGCCGAGCAATCCTTTTTCTTCGCCGGTCAGAAACAAAAACAGGGTCGAGCGGGCCGGTGGATTATTGGCCAAAATCCCGGCTATCTCCAGGGCAGTAGCTACCCCGAGTGCATTATCGAAAACGCCATTATAAATAGAATCACCTTCGACAGCTTCTCCAACGCCAAGATGATCATAATGGGCGGTAATTAGCAGATACTCGTCTCGCAACTTTTTATCCCGTCCGGGCAACTTGGCAATAATATTCCGGGCAATAAAATCCCGCTGAATGAATTGCCCCTTAAAGGACAGAGCGGCATTCAGCGCAAAGCTACGCAGATTATTGTCTCCGGCCATCTGCTGAACCTCGCTCAAACGATATTTGCTGCCAACAAAAAGTTCGGCGGCGGCAGTTGAGGTTATCATCAAACTTAAATGACTGCTCACCGCGGAAAGCAAGGTCACATCTTCCACGGAAAACTCCCGGCGCAATTGCTGCCAATCATCGCTTTTATCCGCAATGATGATACTACCGATCGCTCCCCGGGATATCGCCAAACGCTGTTTCGACTCCGGATAGGCATAAATACTCGGTTCCGCCCCGGCAAAATAGGTATCATCGCCGGAAGCAGGTTCCCCGGATAACATGACGACAATCTTTCCGGCAACATCAAGGTTTTGATAGTCATTATAATCGAACTCCGGGGCGAGGATACCATAACCGGCAAACACCAGGGGAGCTGGCCTGCCGATAAACGTCTGTTCCCCGGACTTATAAAGAAGATAATCCCGCCCCAACTCAAAGTCGACAATACCGCGGTCTTTATGCAAACGCAACTCGGAATCCGCCAATGGCCGGCTGCCGTGCATGGGAATTCGCTGAAAGAAACGCCCACCCCGGGCTGCCGGATCTAATCTATATTGTTGTAATATTTCAACAATATATTCGCTTGCAAGAAATTCCCCATACGTGCCGGTACCGCGTCCTTCCAGAGAATCGTCTCCCAGGAATTTGATATGTTTTACAACATTTGTAACAAATCTGTTTGCCAGGTTTTTTGAAGATTCATCTGGTAATTCGGCCAGTGATTGCCCAGAGAGCAGTCCTAAAAGTAGAATCCATAAGATAATGTTAAACAGGAACTTCATTGCAATTCTTTTACCTTTTTCATGCAATTTTATTGCTAAAATAAACAACGTTGCAAATAAAGCATAATTGAAATTGCGCTGTAACAAAACTGTAACATGAAGCCAGTAAAATAGCAACGGCTTTAATACGTGATAAAGATCACAATATTTTACAACCACTATTCGAAAGGGTTAGAGATGAAGAGAACTTTACGGAACTTGACAATCGCAGTTGTATTATTAGCATTCGGCAATCTGTCCGCAGATGAAGTAAAAGCCTCCAAGGCAAAAAGTTGGGATTTGACAGGACGTGTGCAATTACAGCATGTATACGACACCGATGCTGAATCCGATGCCAGCAGAACCAACAATGGATTTCGTATTCGCCGCGCGCGTATTCAGACAAAAGTAAGCCTGACGGATTTCGTTAGTGCTAAGATTCAGTTTGATATTCGTGACAACAGTCCCCGCCTGAAAGATGCTGAAGGGAAAATTAAGCTTTTCAATAAAAAAGCAGCCTTGCGTTTCGGTCAGTTTAAAGTACCGGTATGGCGGGAGGAGCTCCGTTCTTCCAGCAAATTAATGCTCGTAGAGCGTAGTAAAGCAGCAGAATTTCTGATCGACAGTTATCTTTCCGCCCGTCATGTAGGCTTGGAACTTGCCGGTGATCTTGGCGACAATGTAAACTTTGCCGTCAACTACTCAAATGGCGCCGGCGAAGGTGCCCGTGAAGACGCTGGCAGATCCAAAAATTTTAACACCAACAATGGCAAAATGCTTTCCGCACGGGTTAATGCGAAATTGGGCAAGGTTGCTGAAATTGGTGCTTCTTTTGCTTCTAACAAATTGGGCAACAATGTTGAGGGCGCTGACAATTCCGGAAATGCAAGTGTTATCGCACCGGACTTTGGTATCTATCTCGATAACGGCGTTACTATCGAAGGCGGCCTTGCTTTTGGTAAGTGGGACAAAATGCTTGCAGAAACCGTAGATGATGTATCTTTCCAGTTATTGGACATCACCGCTGGCTGGACAACCGATCTGAGCACCCCGTC
>JAUIFT010000216.1 GCA_030430345.1 Calditrichia bacterium
GATTTTGGAGCCTCACTCGCGGCGAGGCTCACTGGAAAGTCTGTGCTGCTATGGTCCGGTCCCCACCCCGCTTCCGCCACAACAGCATCAGCAAAAATCCAATCGCGGCCCCGCCGAGGTGGGCGTAGTGGGCGATGTTGGCACCGAAGAGGGAGAAGTCGGATACCCCCGAAAATAATTCAAGCATGAGCATTTCCGGGACAAAGTATACCTCGGCGCGAATCGTTGCCCGGCAAGCTTTAGAAATGGCCTTTCCGGCAAGCAATACCGTTCTATCATCCGAGACGCCAATCAGCAGTGAACCGAGCACCGCGAATGGCATTTTCGATTATGGCTGGATGCCTGAACCAGCTGCAAAGAAATGGATCTCGGCATTGGCCAATCTACAGAAAAATGAGTCGGTCGTTCATTTGGACGACCTGATTCTGCGTCGCACCAATTTAGGGGATAATCCTGATCGCGCATTGACTCTCGCACCCCAGTTGTGCAAACTGTTCGACTGGGATGATGCCCGCAGCGCTGCAGAAATCCAGCGCCTGGAAGCACATTTTCAATGGTTTAATCGAGAGGCAGTATATGAGTAATTCCCAACCCTGGCAGTTGCGCATGTTTGAGAAAACCTTAAAGAAGAAGCTACGTCTCAAGGAGTTTCGCAAATACCTCAATGCGATTCCGGCATCACAGAAATGTTTGCTGGTGACTTGCGGAGATAATAATGGGGCGATCAACTATCACCTGCGGGAATTAGGCGGCCGCTGGTCCTGGGCGGATATGGAAAATACCACACTACAGGAGATGTCCGAACTGCTCGGCGATCCGGTCGCTGCGGCCAACAACGAACATCTCCCCTTTCCCGACAACCATTTTGATTTGACCATCGCTATCGACGTTCACGAACATCTTCCCTCCCCGGAAATTTTTACCGCAGAATTAAAACGCGTCTGTAAAAACCAGGGGAGAATTTTGATCACGGTGCCGGGAGGCGACAATCGTAAACTGGTCAATATACTCAAGAATAATGTTGGTATGACCAAGGATAAATACGGGCATTACCGCGATGGATTAAGCATTACGGAATTAAATAGTTTAATGAAAGCAGCCGGCATCACGCCACGCCGTGCCTCGACTTTTTCCCGCTTTTTCACCGAGATGATCGAGTTATCGATCAATTTTCTCTATGTGAAGGTATTGGCCAGGAAGAGCAAAGCGAATGTTGAAGAAGGGACAATCGCCCCCCAAACTAAAGATCAGCTAAAATCCGTGGAAAAAACCTATCGCCTTTACAGCCTGGTCTATCCGTTCTTCTGGACGATTTCCCAATTGGACAAATTACTGTTTTTCAACGAAGGCTATGTTGTCGTCGTTGAAGGCATCAAAGAGAATTAAGCAATATGAGCAAAGTAATTGTCACCGGCGCCGGTGGTTTTATTGGATTTCAACTCTGCCTTCATCTATCGAATCTGGGGTATGCGGTTGTTGGGGTCGACCTTCATTTTCCCGAAGCACTGGAAACGCTGCCATTTACAGCTGTAACAGGAGACTTTCGCGATCCCGCGGTAATCGAAGCGGCTTTAACTGATGCTAACTTTATCTTTCATCTCGCCAGCGCGCATCTCTCCATCAATCTGAGCGATGCTGAGTACTGGGACATCAATGTGCACAGTTTACCGGCATTGCTCGCCCGGGCAAAAGCTGCCGGTGTCAAGAGATTCATTCATGTCAGTTCAGTTGGCGCATTCGGCAATCTGGCGCAATGGCCGGCGGATGAAAATTCCCCCTGCCATCCCCAGTCGATTTACGGCGAAACGAAGCTCGCCGGCGAAAAAGTTGTTTTAGACTATGGCCAGGAAAACAACTTTCCGGTTGTTGTCATTCGCCCGGCCTGGGTCTATGGCGCCACCTGTCCACGTTTGAACAAACTCTATCGGGCTTTGAAGACAGGAAAGTTTTTCTTCGTCGGCGCCAGTAAAAATATGCGCCATCCCATCTACATCAAAGACATGCTCTCCGCATTTGAGTTGGCGATGGATGAACCGGCGGCAGTCGGAGAGATGTTTATTATCGGTGGCGAACAGCCACTGGAAACACATGATCTGATCCGCACGATATGCCAAACTTTTGATCTAAAATATCCTTCATTAAAGATACCATTTTTTCTCGGAAAAGCAGTCGCACTGGGCGTAGAAAGCGCTTTTAGCCTGACCCGCCTGGAGCCGCCTTTTTCCCGGCGTACCCTGGAATTTTTTACCACCAACAATGCCTTTGATATCAGCAAAGCTAAAAAACAGCTTGGTTTTCAGCCAGCTTATGATTTTCAGGAGGGACTTCAGGATTGCGCAGAACAGTTAATTCAGTCAAGCAGACAAATCAGTCAACATGAGGTTAAGGAATGAGTACAGAAGTAAAAACCCGGGAGCATCGTCCGAAAAACCCAGAGCTGGCGGCCATTTATGATTATTGGAATAGCCATACGCTTGGGCTTCAATACGCGACGGATCATACAATAAAACCGGGCACCCGGGAGTTTTTTGATCACATCCGTCAATGGATGAACCCTTATAAATTCCCCTGGATAATGGACAGAATTGACCAGGAAGCGAAAATACTCCGTGGCAAGCATCTTCTGGAAATTGGTTGGGGTATGACAGCCTGGAATTTCTGAAGCGCGGCGTGAAAGTTACCGCTACCGACCTGACGCCAAATGCGATCAAGATGACTCGCTTGCATTACGAATACGAAAATGTAAAAGCGGAAGATTTACGGGTAGAAACCGTTTTGGATCTCAGTTTCCCGGACAATACCTTCGATGCCGTTTGGGCAAATGGCGTAGTGCATGCGACCGGCGACACTCCGAAAGCACTACAGGAAATTCGTCGGGTGCTAAAGCCAGGTGGCCGCGCGATTATCTCGCACTTCTATCGCAAACCATCCTGGATGTATAGCCTGAAACAAATTCCCGGCGTCAACATCGAATTTGATGAAGAAGATCCCCCGGTCAACGACTTTCTTACAGAGAAAGAAACTGAAGCGATGTTCCAGGGCTACGAAATTATTGAAGCCGTTCAGGAACACCACCGGCTGCTGCCGGTATGTCGTTCCGGCGTTAAGGCCTTTCTCTACAACTATGGGTTGAAACCCTTCTACAATCTAATGCCGGAAGGCATGGCAAAAAAATTCGCCTATAAATACTCGATTACCGCAATCAAGAAATAAGGATCTGGGTATATGCAAATTTGCAAATTTGCAAATTTGCATCCTACACTATGTGCGGAATTTGTGGCATACATAACCCGGCTGGCAGCGATCCCTCGCAATTAAAGGCGATGATGGATGCAATCTCCCATCGGGGACCGGATGCGGAAGGCAGCTTTCAGGAAGGCGCTATCGCCCTGGGCAGCCGTCGCCTGAGCATTATTGATCTCGATAGTGGACAGATGCCGATTGCCAACGAAGACAATTCTCTCTGGATTGTCCAGAACGGAGAAATTTACAATTACCGGGAACTACGGCATCATCTCCAAAAAAAAGGGCATCATTTTCGCAGTCAAAGCGATACCGAGGTTATCCTCCATCTCTATGAAGAGTATGGGGTCGAGTGCCTTTCCCGGCTACGCGGTATGTTCGCATTTGCCATTTGGGATAGCCATGATAACAGCCTGTTTATCGCCCGGGACCGCATCGGTCAGAAGCCGCTTTTTTATGCGAACCTGGCAGACCGCCTCTATTTTGCCTCAGAAATAAAATCGGTTCTCGCCAGTGGCGATATTCCCCGGGAGATGGATTATCAGTCACTTTCTCATTATCTCTCCTTGCGTTTTATTCCTCCTCCGGGAACCATGCTCAAGCATATCAAAAAATTGCCGCCAGGGCATTATTTGCAGTATCAAAATGGCAGGTTAAAAATCCAACGTTACTGGCAGATCAGTTTCCGGGAGAAAATGGGAAACAGCGATGAGAATTTTATTGCCAGCCTGGAAGCGAAGCTGGATGAGACTGTCGCGCATCATTTGGTCTCCGACGTGCCGGTCGGCGCATTTCTCAGTGGCGGTCTGGATTCCAGCATCGTGGTAGCAATGATGGCTGGGAGGCAATCATCGTCTTTCCACACTTTTGCAGTTGGTTCTACAGAGTCCTCTTTCGATGAAACGCCCTATGCCCGGACAGTCGCCGATCATTATCAAACGACGCATCATGAAACGACGGTGGCCGCGAATCTCGTCGAGCTATTACCGAAGATGATCTGGCATCTTGATGAGCCCTCGGACCCTATCGCCGCCTGCATGTTTGCCGCGGCACAGCTGGCAGCGCAGCATGTAAAAGTCGTCCTCGGTGGCGACGGCGGCGACGAACTTTTTGCCGGATTCGATCGCTACCTCGGTCTCGGAAAAATCGATGCCTACAGCCGCACGCCAACCTTTTTTCGGGAAACCCTGATCGGACGTTTCGTAAATATGATTCCGGAGAGTTTTGCCTATAAGAGCCTCAGCCAAAAAATTCGCTGGGTGCAACAATTATCCGCTTTGCAGGATGCCGGGGAACGCTACGCTGAAGCAACATTTTTCTTCCGCTTCAATCAGGCGCAGAAACAACGCCTGTTTGAAAATGCCCTCGCTGGAAACTTCGCTCGCGGAGATTCCCGGGCACTCATCTGTAATTATTTTTATGATGGGCAGACAGAGAGTCTCATCGATAAAATGATCTATACCGATATGATGACCCGTCTTCCCGAGCATACTTTAATGCTAAGCGATCGTATGACAATGGCGCACAGCCTCGAATTGCGCTCTCCCCTGCTCGACCACGAATTAGTTGAAATGATGGCAGCAATGCCGGATAACATGAAGATTCGCGGCAAACATTTAAAGTATATTTTGCGACAGCTCTCCAATAAATATCTCCCTAAAGAGATCGTCAAGCGCCCCAAACAGGGCTTCATGTTTCCCATCGCTTACTGGCTGCGCAATGAACTTTATGATTTTTTGAAAATCACCTTACTGGAAGGGCATTTCGTTCGGGAAAAGATCTTCAGTAAATCATACATCAGCCAGCTGATCGAAGAACACCGTCAACAGAAATTCGATCATCACGTCCGCCTCTGGATGTTGCTCAACATTGAAATCTGGCATCAGCTTTACATCGCGAACAAAGCGCAGGCTGCACTTCCGATAAACACGCTACCAACGCATTAATCCTAAAGTGCAGCTTTTCGCAGATATTATCTCTTTAGGGAACCCCAACCGCTTTCGCGTAATTCTCAGGAAAGGCAAATATTTTGGAAAATCAAGGCCCGGAAGTTCGCACGACTTTAATAGACCAGCTATCTGGTCAGGAAGCTTCTGCCAGCAGTAAATACCGGGAAATGTTTGTTGGCAAAACTTCATTTAGCGCATTGCTCAGATATGAGTTACTGATCACTCTATTTTCGGCATTGCCCGGCGCGATGGGATTTTTTCTGAGAAAACGCTTCTATCCTTCATTATTTGGGCAGATGGGGCGGGGAACGATATTAGGCAAAAATTTAACACTGCGCTGTCCGGGCCGGATCAAGCTTGGCACAGCTAATTTTATCGACGACAATGTTGTTCTCGATGCCAAAGGCGATGATGCGGAAATAAACTTGGGAGAAGCAGTATTGCTCGGCAGGAACACTATCCTCTCCTGTTCTTCCACAGCAATCAACATCGGTAAAGACGTTTCCATCGGGCCGAATTGTTTTATCCGTGCCGGGCTGGGAAATATTAAGATGGGCTCTTTTATTACCATCGGATCACACACTTCAATTATAACTGGCAATCCCAGTCATAAACGGCTTGATATACCGAT
>JAUIFT010000217.1 GCA_030430345.1 Calditrichia bacterium
CTGACCTGGGTGCCTTCTGCGCTCAGATTCGGTTTGTATCCCTGGTCGTATAAACCCTGTGTGCTGGCAACGCTCATACCGCTCCTCAGTGGAGAACCGTCCAGGAAATATCCGCGCACATCGCTATGAAAATGAGCGGCGAACTTTTCTACCTCCCCGGCATTGTAGGCTTGTAAAGCGTCGTTTAATGCTGCTTCCACAGCTGCAGCTTCTTTATCCTGACCAACCAGAGTGCTGCTAAAACTAAAACTAAAAATCATTAAGCAAAAACTGATGGCACGATTCCAATTCATGATGCTCTCCTTGGGCTATTTGAGTGTGCCGGAAAATAAGAACAATTTTTATAATTAACAAAAATGCAGGGGAGAAGCATTGCGTTAAAAAACGGGCGCTGAGCGTTGTTTTGTTGACTTTACTGTAATATCAACAACATATCCCGGGAGGTCGTATGGAACGTTACACTCGTTTTTTGGCACTGGCATTATTGTTTCGAAAATCTTTTCAGGACCCTATTATCTTGAGTAATTTTTCTGCGGTTGCAAATCCGGCGAGTGCTGCGCCTTCCACCCGTCCGTTGCTAAATCCATCCCCGCTAAGCAGCGCTGGGGCAGGCGTTTCGAGCTGCGTATAGGGCATGCCGGGGGAAACAGTGGAAAGACTGTAGCGCCATTTGTGTATCTGATAATCGGCAAGGCTATCCCGGGAAATCCAGCGCTCTGCAGCATTTAACAATTGACCGGCAATTTCGGCGGTCTCAGTAGCCCAATTCGCATCGCTATACTCCGGGCTGGCATGGAGGGTAACCGCCGGTGTTGGAGAGATGCCTTTTTTCTGATTATCGGCCATCCATTGGATAGGCAAGCCATCGCCCCAGATTCCTCCCGGTTTAGGAATTTGGGATGGTGTTTTTAGTAAGGCCAGCATCGCAATACAGGTATGATACTTAATCTGCTGAAGTGATGCTGCCAGATCGTCTGCCAGGGAAATCCCCGATGTTTCCAGCAGCTGTAAAGTTTGCGGCAACGGTGGAGTAAGAATGAGGCTGTCGGCGGAGAATTCAACATCCGCTTCGGTTGACGCATACCATTTATTATTCCGGTATGATAACGCAGTAACACGCGTCTGCGGATGAGCATTAAGGTTTTTTGCCAGATACTTAGTTATGCCGCGCATGCCCGCTGAGCCGATATAGCGCGCTTCCCCGTCGGTTTTTAATACGCCATCAAGGGTATGAAATCCTTTAGACCATTCCCGGACAATCCCGGCATCTTGCCACTGTTTCACCCATTTAAGGAACTGCGAGTCGCGGGCGGTGAAGTATTGCGCGCCATAATCAAATATCCCTTCCCCGTATTCGGTAGTATTGATGCGCCGGGTCGCCAGGCGTCCGCCGATGCCGCGGCCTTTATCGACGACGGTTACTTGCACGCCATTTTTCTGTAAAACTGTTGCTGCCATTAATCCGGCAATCCCGCCACCGATAATTAGAGAATGATGATTGCTTACAATAGTCATATAGCTTCCTTTTCAGAAAAATGTATTTCGCTTTCCGGAAAATATAACCGCCAGCAACCCGGAAAGATAGCACAATATTAAAAAATGAGCGTTTTGAGCGTTTTCTCTTGTTCACGATAATGATTCTTTGTATGTTATTGAGCAAACTGTTATGTCATTTATCTGAAAGAAAGCTTAACTCTATGAGAATCCTTTTGACCGGTGCGAATGGTTATATCGGCAAGCGGCTAATACCAATACTGGTTGAAGATGGTCATGAAGTCGTTTGCCTGGTGCGGAACCCAAGCCGTTTATCACTTACTAAATCCCTTCAGCAAAAAATAATCGTCGTACAGGGCGATTTATTGAATCGTAATTCCCTCGATGAGATACCGGATGATATAGAAGCCGCATTCTACCTGGTGCATTCGATGGGGCATGCCGGAACGGATTTTGCCTTGCTGGAAAAACAGTGCGCCGATAACTTCGTCGCGCGGATCAGTCAAACCAGGGTCCGGCAAATTATATACCTGAGTGGCATCGTTAATGATGACAATCTCTCGAAACACCTGCAATCGCGCCATAGTGTAGAGAATATTCTCCGGGAGAGCGGGCGGCCTTTAACCACACTGCGGGCCGGAATCATCATTGGATCCGGTAGCGCCTCATTTGAGATTATTCGGGATCTGGTAGAAAAATTACCAGTGATGATTGCGCCCAGGTGGGTAGATAATAACAGTCAACCGATTGCTATTTCCGATGTGTTGCATTACCTGCGCCATTTGATCGGCAATGAAGAATGCTATGGGAAAACATTTGATATTGGCGGACCGGATATCCTTAAATACAAGGAGATGTTACTGCGATTTGCAAAGGTGCGCGGCTTTAAGCGCTATATCCTGAACGTGCCGGTATTGACGCCGCGGCTCTCCTCATATTGGCTGTATTTTGTCACGTCAACGTCTTTTTCGTTAGCACAGAGCCTGGTTGATAGTTTAAAAAATGAAGTCGTTTGCAAGAATGATGATATTCGGCATGTCATTCCCCATCGCTGTTTAACATACGAAGAGGCAGTTGAGCGTGCTTTTTCCAAAATTGCCGAAAATAGTGTGGTTTCCAGTTGGAAAGATGCCTGGGTGAGTGGCATTTTGAATGGCGATTATAACGACTTTATTCAGGTGCCTAGCTATGGATGCCTGACCGACGAGCGTCAGGAAACATTTGAGCGGAATCCGGTGCAGGTGCTGGAAAACATCTGGTCAATTGGTGGGGAGCGGGGCTGGTATGGAATGAATTGGCTCTGGAAAATCCGTGGCTATCTGGACAAACTGGTCGGCGGAGTCGGATTACGGCGGGGAAGAACTAATCAGCATACCATCGAGCCCGGTGATGCGCTGGATTTCTGGCGGGTGTTACTGGCGGATAAAAAGCACATGCGTCTGCTGCTCTATGCAGAGATGAAGCTACCCGGAGACGCCTGGCTGGAATTTCGTGTCGAGCCGCAGGGGCAGGGTGGAATTCTTCATCAAACCGCCACTTTTCGACCGAGTGGATTATTGGGAAGGTTGTATTGGTATAGTATTTACCCGCTGCATTTTTTTGTTTTCGGCAGGATGATCAGATATATTGCCAGAAACTAAACTGTTGCAGCGTTCTTCAACCGTTTCCGGAAAGATCAGATAAAATCCTTTCCGGAATGACAGGAAAGGATTTTATCCATAAGTTGCGCTATTGATCAGGAGGTCGCTGCCAGGTTATATTTGACATTCGTTAAATCTTCCGAGACTTTCCAGAGCATCACGGCGATTTTATCGTCCTTCGACAATTTATTGCTGTCTACTTTCTTCGGATAGCCATTCATCTCCATAAAGCCGGATGGGCCGAAGTAATCGCCACTGTTAACGTCCTCTCCTACGGCAGCATAAAGGGTCGGTAATGCGCCCATCGAAATATCCTGGGCGAAAAAATTATTGAGAAAGCTGGCCAATCCGGTGTTCCGCTGCAATTCGGTAGCAGTCCAGCCGGGATGCGCAGCGGTAACCATGACATCAATATTGTTGGCTTCAAAGCGTTTCTTTAATTCCCGGGTGAAGTAGATATTCGCTATTTTACTATCCCCATAAGCACTCCAGGGTTTGTATTTCCGGTTTTCCCAGTTGAGATCATCGAACTGGAGATTGCCGCGGTTATGCGCCATGCTGGAGACGTTTACAACGCGTGAACCGGCAGTCTTCTTCAGCAGATCGACGAGATGCCCGGTTAAGGCGTAATGGCCCAAATGATTGGTGCCAAACTGCAGTTCGAAGCCATCGCTCGTCTTTGAATAGGGAGGAACCATTACTCCGGCATTGTTGATGAGCAGATCCAGCCGGTCATATTTTTTCCGATATTCCTTGGCAAATTTTTCTACCGATTTCAGATCGGCAAGATCGACGATCATTACTGAAACGTCGGCCCCGGCGTTTTCTGCTTTAATTTTTTCCAGGGCTTTTTCGCCTTTCTGCGGGTTACGCACAGCGATGATCACCTTGGCATTTTTGTTGGCAAGCACTCGGGCGGTTTCGTAGCCTATCCCGCTGCTGGCCCCGGTGACGATGGCAATTTTGCCGCTTTGGTCGGCGATATTATTAGCATCCCATTTTGATTTGGACATGATTTGCTCCTTTGATTTTAATTAAGTGAACATTCATTCTTTTTTTGAGGTAAAAATTTTTTATCTACAGCTTAATGGCGTCCCAGGCCATGGCAAAGGCCAGGTCGATGTTTTCGGATGATTTTTCGAATCCCGCACAAATATTTTTATTGGATAATACCAGGATCGGATGAAAGATAAATGCAGTTAAAAGGTCTTTCGGGACGTCCTTGATGATTTTTTGTTCAATGCCCCTATGCATCGTTTCCAAGAGTGGGAGAAAGGGCGCTTCCACTGCTGCTTTGTCCACAAGGCTACTATAGGTGGAATAGGAAAATTGTTCGCCAAACTGGAAGTAAGCTTTATTCGCTGAAATGTAAGCGAAGGTGTTTCGCCACACTTTTTTCATAATGTCACGGATTGGTAAGGTATTGTCAAAATCTTCCAGCATCGCTTTTCCCATTTTATGTTTTATATCAATGTAGGTGGATACCAGTAGATCCTCTTTGTTTTTATGATAGATGTAAATGGTTGCCGGGGAAACATTCGCCGCTTTGGCAATTTTGGCAACGGAGCTCGCTGCAAATCCAATTTCGTTCACTAATTGGATTGTCGCTTCAATAATCGCAGCTTGCTTTTTTTCATCTTTCTTTCTCATAGCTTCAAAATAAGTGAATGTTCATTCATTTAAAAGTGTTTTTTTATTTTTTTGGGATGGGCTGACATCTATTAATACTTGAATTTATGTAAGCCTAATTTTTATTGTGTTTGTGTGTTGAGGATGTGGTTGGCGTTCATACTGAGCTTGCTGAAAGCTCAGTATGAACGTTAATATCTTGACTAAATCAAAATGGCTAACGAACCAGCAGCATCTTCCTTACCTCCTGAAAACCGGCGACCTGAAAGCGATAAAAATAAGTGCCGCTCACCTGTCCGGCTGCTACAAATTGGGCAGTATGATAGCCGGCGGGTTTGCTTTCATTAACTAGCAATGCCACTTGCTGGCCGAGATTATTATATACGGAAAGGCGAACATGCATCATCGCCGGCAGCGCATAGCGAATATGCGTCGCCGGGTTGAACGGATTGGGATAATTCTCCAGCAGTACCGGTCTGCTCGGCAAAGTTGCCGGATCACTCGGCTCCTCTATGGCTACGAGATCATTGATCGTCAGTAAAAAAGATGCCGTACCGGAGAGCGCCGGCAGGCCATTGTCGGTTGCCACTACTTCAATTGAGTATTGGCCGGCATCATTAAACCCGGGGGTAAAATTCAGGGATCCACTGCCATCGCCATTATCCGTCAATGCCCCGAAGAGAGGCAGATTGTTGACACTGAGGGAGATGCTATCGCTGTCAAGATCGCTGGCGATGATCGGAATAAACAAATTGCTGCCCTCAGGGATGGACTGGTCGTTGATTGGGTTGAGCTGCGGCGCCCGGTTAACATTTTCAACGGTGAGAGAAAAGCTGATCGTATCCGCCAGAGGGGGCGTGCGGTCATCGGTAGCGATGATTTCAATATTCGCGTAGAGACCACTGTCATCAAAACCCGGGCTAAAGTTCAGCGTGCCATTTCCGCCACCATGGTCGGTAAAACTGCCGAAAAAGGGAAGATTCTCGGCCGATAGTGTGATCTCATCGCCATTGGGATCGTTGGCGGAAACGGCAATGTTCAGATTAATGCCTTCGTTC
>JAUIFT010000218.1 GCA_030430345.1 Calditrichia bacterium
AAGACTGGCGCCGGCGCAGGATATCACGGCATCGATGCCCCGGCAAACGGTTTGCAGCGTCTCCGGACGGGTGATATCTGCGGTTACCACTTCATCATAATTCTCTGGCAAATCGGTTATATCATTTCCGGAAAGCACCAATAAACGCACGAAATATCCCCGCGCCTTCAAGGCCTGCAGTGTATGACGCCCCAAATGACCGGAGCCTCCCGCTAATAACACGCTTTTTATCTCTGCCGCCATCCTTTTTCCTGATTCCGGATTATTATTCGACCCACGCTGATCCAGTGACCGTCAGCATTCTCTACTCTCGGAAAATAACGGGAATTTACGCTTTTTGTTGTGAAATTCCATGGTAAAAATGTAGCTGCTGCAAGATATTGAATTCGCGATACTAAGCTTCCAACAAAGACTTGATAACACTGTTAATCGTCTCCCGGTCTTCGGCATCAGGACTCAAGGACAGATACTTTTGAAAATGCTTCAGTGCTTTCTCATTCGCACTCTCATCGTGATAATAGAGATAACCCAGATTCAAATGAGCTATCGCATCGTTAGCATCCATTTGCAGAATCAGCTGATAATATCCCAGCGCTTCCTGGTAGGCTTCCATCTCCAAAGAGCGGCCCGGCGTATCATCATAACCGGCACCGTCTTTCCCGTAAAACATTTGATCATCGTAGCGACTGTAGGAAAGGCTCGCCAAGGTATGCAGCACCTTCGCCGTAGGAGGAATTTTGGTGATGATCTCCTTCAAATACCCTTCCGCTTCCCGGACAATTTTCGGGTCATCAGCATTCACCGCTTCCAGAAATGAAGCTGCTGCTTCCGGATATTTTTCCTGATCAAAGTAAATACAGCCGCTGTTGAAGAAAATCAATTTGTCATGTGGTGCGAGGGTCGCCAGTTGCTCATAAACCGCCAGTTCTTCCGCGGTTTGCCCGCTGCTTGCATACTGATTGGCCTGACGGTAGAGATCATCGATTTTCTGATTGAAGCTGTCGAGAATTTCAAAAGCATCATCGAGATAATCCGCCGGTACAAAAATATGGATCGGCCACTCATCATGATAAGTACCAAAAATTGCATTAAAGCGGGCCATCTCCAGGGAACGCATGGTGTAGGGAATGCCGGCATTTTCCAGGGCCATGGTTAAATCCTTCACCCCGTTTTCCGACTGGGACTTCGCAAAAAAAGACCAGTCGTCCAGGCGGTATTCATCGGCAAGATATTGCTGCCAATCCTTCACCTGGGCAAATGCCTGTAACAAGTGGGGAATTTTCTCTTTTTCCCGTATTGTAAAGGAGCCGCTGTATTCCTCTTCGTAAAAATAGTGCACTGCCCAAAACTTATTCTCTTTCTGGAAGATAAGCGTTTCCGCTACCATGTTAGAGAAAAAGAGGCCATCAGTGCGGTTTAAAGGGTAAGCAAAGCCACGGAGAGCTTCCTTGACCGGCAACGTCTTAGCGTTTTTATCGTTCAGACTAACCTGGAGGCGATTGAGATATGTCGCCAGATTGATGCCGCGTTTCTGCAGCTCCGATTGGGCATGCTCCAGATAAATACGGGTATACAAGTCTTTGTCGATAGTCGTGGAGCGAATAAGCTCGTGATCATCTTTTTTTATCAACTGCTCTTTTATTTGAGCGAGATTCATTTGTCTACCTTTCACTTACAGGCCGCAAATTGTTAACTTTTACCGGGAGACGCAAGACTAAAAATTTAGGACAATTTAAATCTAACCCCGGTTTATACTATACCTTCTTACGTGAATGTATAGGAAGGTTTTTCACAAAACATTCACTTTTGTCTATTATCTTTACAGATCCTCAATTATTGTGTATTCGTACTTTCACCTTATGTTTGTTTAGTATTGGAAAATATTGCCCGCGAAACACGCTAATCACCCGGAAATATACAAAAACGTTTTTTAAGGCATTATTTTATGATTTTCGTGTTTCGCGGGCAATATTTTTTCAGGCCTTTCTGTCTAAATGCGTTACACCACTTAGATTTAGCGATAATTTTCCTATTCCAGGGTCTGCCGGGCGATGGCCTCCCAGGAATAGGTGGAAACGGCCCGCGCCCGTCCCTTCTCTCCATATACGCCGCGCAACGCTTTATCGTTCAACAGGCGGGCAATTTTCTCCCGCAAGTCCATTGCATCTCCTTCCCGGAACACCAGACCGGCATCACCGATGACGACGGGAATTTCCCCGGAATCCGAGCCAATCACCGCCAGGCCACTGGCCATTCCTTCGATCAGCACTCGTCCGAATTTTTCGGTAAGTCCCGGTAAAGTGATTGAGGGTAAAACAAGTATATCCATCGCGTTCATGGCCTGCGCTACCGCTTCATGGCCGGACGGCGGTAAAAAATGGATATCGAGATTGCGCTCCCGGGCAATTTCCCCCAGCGCCTTTTTCTCCGGTCCGTCCCCCATCATTACCAGCTGGCAGGGAAGCGCCTCTACCGCCGCCAGCAATGTTTGCAATCCTTTCTGGCGGGTAAAGGCACCGACGTATCCAATCACCGGCTTCCCTTCCGGGGAGAATTCCCGGCGAAGTTTATCGTTATTGCCCGGACGAAAATTATCCACCGCCACGCCATGGGTGATGATCGGCAATATACCGCGATATCCTTTTTGCTGCAGCACTTTCCGGGCATTACTGTTGCGTACCAGAATCGCTGCGGCCTTTTTCATCGCATATTTTTCAAAGAAATTAAATGGGGGCGGGTAATGTTTGTAGCGATCCTGCGAAGCGCGCAATACCAGATGGCTTTGCGGCAGCAGCCGTTCCCGCAGCCAGGCGGCCTGAAAGCTACCGGCGTTGAATGGTTCATCCTCCAAATCGATGATGTCCGGACGAAACGATTGCAGCAACTGCCGCAATCCTCCCCGGAAATAGGCGTAGTGCAAATTGCCGATAAAGCGGGCATCGGCAACCACCACTTCGTAAAGGGGATCACTGGTTTTTTCCAGCATTTTTTTCCCGCCGCTCCAAAGTTCTTTCCAGTATGGCGGCACCAGCACCTTCACCGTCGCACCGGAAAGCGCGGCAATTTTATGGGGCAGCGTCTGGTAGAATTTCTGAATAAAAGAGGTATAGGATACCATCAGAATCTTTTTGCCGGCCAGCGACGGCTTTTCAGTGTGGAACTCTATAGCGCCTCCAAAATAGCCCGGGGATCGCCGCCCTCCTGAAAGGCGATAACGGACATCAGCGCACCTTCCTCTACGGATTTATTGATCTCCACAATGCGCGAGTAGTAGGTCACCAATGCACTGTCGTTGATATTGGCCAGAATTTTTTCCACCAGCCAAATCAATGCTTCTTGGGATAAATTCTCATGATCATAAGGATCCGGCAACCAATGGCGCAGAATAAATGTCTCCTTGTCGGTGGCGCCATATTCGGAAAGAATTGTGCCTATTTTCATCGGGGTTTCCAGCTGATCATTGACATCCCTCAGTTGCTCATTAGCGTCTTTTCCGGAAAAACTGGCGGATTCAATCTCATCTAGCGCGGCGACCAGCCCGGCGAGTTTCTCCGGGGAAATCGGTTTAAAGGCAAATGTTTGCTCAAAATTCATTTAATGCTCCAGCTTATTTCCCAAGGGGTCGATACCGCTAAGCAGCACTTCACCACTTTCCGTAATAATTACTTCGGCCGGCGGTATTTCCTGAAAGTCCGCCTCTTGATAATAATCGGTTAAAAAATGCATCTCTTTATTCGCGGATCCGCGAAGATCGCGGGCGACACGCTGCGCCGCAACATAACGGCCGGCGATTAACACATCAATATTGGCGAGAATGTTTTCATGACCAGGAATGCGTTCTATCTCTGCCAGCGTAAATCCGCTGAAGAGAATTACCGGCAATGTACTGCTCTCCCGCCACAGTCGAAGAAATTCACCCAGGGCAGCTGCTTGCTGTAAAGGTTCGCCGCCGGTAATAGTAATGCCGCTGATATCTGTTAATGAGACGACCTTTTCCAGCAATGCTTGCGGGGACATGTGTTCACCACCGGCAGCAGGATGCGTTTCCGGATTGAAGCAATCGGGACAGCCCAGCGTGCAGCCCTGCACCCAAATCACCGCCCGGCTTCCAGGACCATTGGCGTAGCTTGCCGGGAGCAGGCGATGTAAGTGCAACAAGCCCTCGCCACTGGTAATTTCCCGCTTCAATTTAACGTCCCTTCTCTTCAATTTTCTTATGAACAATCTGATTGAGCGTTTCATACGCCTCCGGGGTCATTTCCCGGGTTTCGATTTCTCCGCCGAGGGCTGCTTCCAACTCGCTGGTGATATCCAGGCAAAGATTGCCCTTCACCCCGCGCACCGCTACCTGCACCCGGCCGTTGGTGTCGATAAAAACGTTGATTTCCTGGATGTCCATAGTATACCTCTTAAAAATTAGCAAATGGGCAAAAATGCTTAACTGCTTATTTGCCCATTTGCTAAGCGGTTCTTCTTAAGACGAGATGAATCTTCCCATCTTCACTAACGTTTTCACTGACCAGGTCGAATCCCTGTTTTGCCAGCGTCGCTTTGGTAGCGTGGTAGGCGTAGCGCTGCATTACCTTGTCGGCAAATGCCTGCTTTTTCTCTTTAACCGTCATCCAATCGGCCGTAATAGTGTAGCCATCGGCGGTCGACTGAAAACCAATCCGGTAGCGCATCCCGGACTTTACCCGAATATCGACTTTCCGGCTTTCCATGCCCCAGCCCTTGATGGTTCCGGGGGAATCCTTGTAGGCGTAGCCGAGATCATCGAGGGCTTGCAGCAAGTATTCTTTTTCCACAATTTTTGTTTTAATGGATGAAAAGTGGGACATCATCTATTCCCTTCGTTTCAGAGCGTATATTTAGCCGCATCCCGGCAGCCGGGATAGGAGCTAACTTAATGTCGAAACTTTGTTTCGAGCGCTATAGCCCCCGAGGGGGCAAATCTCTATAAATTGCGACTGTTAATTCGCTCGACGATTTCCTGCTTCTTCTCCGGTGTTAATCGTGGATCAACAATCGGTGAGGCGGCGCCGAAGACATGCCCCTGCGCATAACCGACGCCTAATTCGTGCACCAGTTCGTAGAGAGAAATCTTGCTCTCGTTATCTACGCCCTCCATCACGATCTTCAGTCCGGTAACAATATGTTTGTGCTTCAGGCTCATCAGGTAGCGGATGACATCTTTCCCGAGATCATGCTCGAAATGGAGAATATCCCGGTCAATTTTGATGTAGGACGGGCGCAGGCGATTCATGCGGGAGAGCGAAGCATACCCGACGCCAAAATCATCAATCGCGAACTGGATACCGAACGCCTGAGACAGTGACACCATCACCTGGCGGAATTCGGCAAATTCGTCGTTGTGTTCATTGGGCGTATTTTCCGGAATGAGAGTTTTCTCGGAAATCTCCAGCACCAGTTTTTCATCGTCGGAAAGCAGTTTATCTTCCATTAAACTTTTCAGTTCCTTGCGATAGATCTCCCGCAAAATGGTATCCGGGTAGACATTTACCGCCAGCGGCTGCACTTCATGAGAGCGGCGGGTTTGCGGCATGTAGGTTTCCAGGGCCGCCCGCAAACAGTAGAGATCCAGTTCAGTCTGGAAACGCACGCCCCAAATTTCCGCGGCATGGAAGAGGTTCACCGGCGCACGCTGGGTATCCTTATCCCGCGCCAGCGCTTCCCAGCTTTTAATGTTGATCGAATGAGCATACTTGGAAATGCGCACAATTGGTTCGAAGTGCATCTCAATGCGCTTGAGGGCAAGGGCGTCCACGTCATCACCGTCAATGAC
>JAUIFT010000219.1 GCA_030430345.1 Calditrichia bacterium
TGATTGCGAAAGGGACGAAAACTTTCCAGTTCTTCAAAATCTTTGCCGCTATCGCTGTCGCCAATCAGTTCAAGAATCCAGCCGAGATCATGGCCATCGATCAAGGGCGAATAAAAAGTGTATTCGAAGCCGAGCGTGTAGGCAAAAAATGACGGTTTAATCCGTTCCTGCAATTGATTGACAAGTGTATCCTGATAAGCAGTGTAGACATTTTCACCTTTTACCAGCCAGGGACCAATTTCGCCCTGAAAAGTCATCCCCGCTTTATGCACCGGCCGGTATTGATGCAGCAGGCCGGGTTTGTCCGGAAAGCCGGAAATGAGCCCGGGAAAACGATTGTAGCCGTTAAAATAGAAGAAGCGGGTATCGACATTGTCGAAAAATGGCCGCTGGTAACTAATGGCAAACTGCGGGCGCCATTCTTCGTTCTCATCCAGGTAAGTATGATCAGTGCGCTCGTTAAAAACCGGCGTTCCGATCGAAAAGCGATTGGGCAGTACCGGCAATTGTGTCGTGCGCAGGCGAGCGATGTAATAGAGTTCGAGAACCTGCTCTATATCGCTATTGGGAATCAAGCGGAGGCGCAATGCTAATTCCGATAATTTATCGGCATCGAGAAAATCGCTCTCCAGGTCAGTCTGGTTCAGGAAATCTGCCTGACTGACGCTTTCCACGGTTTTCCAGGAAAAAATCTGGTATCCGGCGCGAAGTTCAAAATTGTCGCTGTAATAATCGAGGTAAAGGTCTTCGATTTCCAGTCGATGGCGATCGCTGTTGTCCGGATCATACTGAAAGCGATGATTGGCGCGAATTTCCAGCGGCGCAGCAAATTGCAGGGTGAGGTCCAGCCGACCCTGCAGTGAGGCAGTGTAATCGGGCATTTCCGCAAATGGCGCTTCCTGCGGAAAATACCAGCCCCCGGCGCCTAAACTCCCGGAGTAGCGAAGGTTTAGCGATTCAGATAGCGAAATACCCTGCCCATAGCTGTTGGCGCAAAGCAGCAGCGTCAGGAAAAATGTCAGCCGAACCAGGAAAGATAAAATCATGGATTTAATATGCTCAGTCATTGCCATTCTCTTTATTTCAGTAAGCGTTGCAGACTACGCTTGTTAAATGTTTTTTCGTCCAGACCCACTTTCATTGCCCGGTCTTCGAACTTCAGCACGCTTTTTTTCTTGGTTTGCAGGTTTTCCATACGCATGGTATTGGCGCGATAAGTGCCGGTTTCATATTGCTTGTAGTTTTCGAGGGTAAGCACTTTCAGGAGGCTTTTCTTCCGGTCGGTGTACTCGCTGCGCACCATCAAGTAAGTGTCTTTTTCATACCAGCTTTTGATTTTCGTATAGCCGGAATTACGATAGGTCGGCGTTCTTTCCACGATGTAACAGGGCTTGCCGTTATAGGTTTCTTCTCCGATTAACTTGTATTCGAATTTATCCAGGGTATTACCGGAAATATCTTCGTAGGCGAATTCCGAAGCCATAAAGGCGCCGGATTTATTCCGGGAGGAAATTTTCTTTACCCGGCGTAATTCCGGCAGGTAAAGCCACTGCTGATCGTCTCCGGCAGGATTCTGATAAGTTAGCAGGCCGGTACCGCGCACATCCGGTGGATTGAGAAACTGGATCAGCGAATAGTCTTCCTGGTTTTCCCGTTCAATCGTCAGGTTCTTGAGATGACGGATCACGGTGTCCTGGTTGGCATTGATCAGATACATGGTGGTGCTGACGGATTCATCAACGAAACCGCGCTGGGTGGCATTGGCTTTTTCAGCAATTTCCCTACCGGTTTGGGCCAGTAAAACCGCGCTGAGCAGATATATGAAGAGAATAATATTTTTCATGGATTACCTCACTTTATTCATCCGTTTGCAACTTCGATTTGTTATTACAGGTAGATATTTTAGCAAGCTCGTGAAAAAGATAAATTTTTTAACGGTGATTGTCATTGATGCTTTCTGAAAATTTATTGACATTTCACGACAGAAGGATTTTATTGATAGACCAAATCCAAGTTGATCAATTGAAAATTATCAGCAGAGACTCAAAAAAGTAAGTAAATCCCATAAGAGTTAATGAGCATATCTAAGCAACTTCAAACAAATAACGAATAACAAACAACGAATAACTATGCATACAGTATCTGTCAGCTTATTAAGCTCAATTTTTTATCCGGCTTCCCGTAAAGGTGTGGATAAACAGACCCTTTTACGAATTCTCGATATCGAAGAAAGTTTTCTGGAGGATCCGGAAAACCACGTGTCTTGCGGAACGATTGGCCAGTTAATGGCAGCAGTCGCAGAGATGAGCGGTGATCCAAATTTTGCCTTGTTTTATGGCGAGCATTTTCAACCGGCCAATTTGAATGTCGTCGGATATATTCTTGCTAACTCCCCGACCGTGGGAGCTGCTTACAGGCACTCACTGAAATATTCCCCGATCATCGGAAATGGCCTGGAAATGACCCTGACTGAAGACGGTAAACATGCCCGGGTGGAAACCGAATTGATCTCGCCGGAACTAATTCGCTACAAACGCTATATCGTCGAGAAGAATTTTTCTATGCAGATTACCGCGGTGCGCCAGTTAACTGGCAAGAAAATTTTTCCGGAGGCGGTCTACTTCTCCTATCCCGCCCCGGCGGATATCAGTGAGCACCAACGGATATTTGGTTGCGATCTGATTTTTAATGCCGCAAAAGATGAAATCGTTTTTAAGAAATCCCTGATGGACGAGCCCATTGGTCAGGCCAATCCGAAGCTACATGAAATGTTAACCAGTTACGCCGAAGAAATAATGGAGCGGGTCAGCGAAAAAGATTCGCTCAGCCGGCAGGTGAGCAAGCTGCTCCTCAATTTGATACCGATAAATCAGGCCAACCTGGAAACGGTGGCGGAAAAGCTGGCTGTCGGTGTTCGCACCCTGCAGAGAGAATTAAAACGGGAAGGGGTAACATTTAACGAGCTATTGGGAAATGTCCGGAAAGAAGTCGCCATCCGTCATCTTGCGGCGAATAAGCATTCGATTGCGGAAATTTCCTACATGCTCGGTTTTTCCGAACCGAGTGTTTTCCATCGCTCTTTCAAACGCTGGACGGGGAAAACCCCGCGCGATTACCGACTGGGTAGACATCGTGGATAAATCCCACTTTTTCTTTCTTTTGTATAATTCGGTCACGGGTTTTCATCGATGAAACACAGATTTGAACAATCTTATCAATGAATACATCAGTGTTTATCAGAGAAATCCCTGGCCAATTTTTTTATTGAATATCCCTTATTATTCCTTTATCCCGTTGTTGTTTCTCAATCCAATATTCGATAAGTTCCCGAATACATCGGGAATTTTCTATGGGTGATTATTTTGTATCAAATGAACTACCGGCTCCGGCAGACTACCTTGCTTTGCGGGCGGCCTGTGGACTATCGGCGAAGTCGTTGCAAAGTGTTGAAGCAAGTTTGCCAAAATCGGTCTTCGGAGTGAGCGTTAGCTGCGAAGGAAAAACCGTTGGGATGGGACGAATCGTTGGTGACGGGGGCTGCTTTTTACAAATTGTCGATATTGCCGTGCATCCGGATAATCAGAAGAAGGGGCTTTCCCGGAAGATTATGGAGGCATTGATGAACTACATTGACGAAAACGTGCCGGAAAGCGCCTTCGTGAGCCTATTTGCTGATGTGGATTACCTCTACCAGAAATTCGGTTTCGAAGCCACTGGCAAAAAAATGATCGGTATGGCGCTGAACCGCCAGTTCAGAAAAAATAAGTGAATCCCCATTAAAGGCAGCTGTTTTCGAAAATACCGGTGATTGGAGGTAAAGATGAAAAAAACATTAAATATTGCATTTATAGCGATTATTACCCTGGTTGCGGCATATTTTGGCAGAGAAGTCGCAGGGGCGTTATTCTCCACAACGCCTGACGGTGCAGAAATCTTACAGGTAGCTGTCGAGTCGCTCAATAAACAAACGCCAATGATGGTAGATAACGATACCCGTCTGGACTCTGCGCACAGTGGGCCGGGCATGCGCTTTACCTACAACTACACTTTGGTGAACTACAGCATCGCGGAAATTGACGGGGAGGAATTTCACCATAACCTGGCCCCGAATATCAGAAAGGCCGTCTGTGAGAAGCCGGAGATGGCGGTGTTTTTCCGCAATGGGATAACGGTTGTTTATGCCTATCGGGACAAAAACGGCGCTGATATTACGGAAATAGTCGTACCTCCGTCAGATTGTGATGAGGCCCCGCCCAACCAATAGAAAATATAAACGTAAGGCGGGAAGTGACAAAAATGGCGGCAGGACGCTCAGTCCTACCCAGATTGCAGTGCCCCTGCGACCAACGCTGAGGTGCCGCCAACGGCGCTGCCGCAAGAATGACAAACCCAATTGCTCCTGTTAAGATAAAGACCAGCAATATCCCTTCACCTATTCCGTTGCCTCCATCAATATTTGCGCAGGAAGATACCGGATCAACAGCGGAAAAGAAAAATGCAACTATACTGGTTTTTAAATAAAGGCGCTTGAGGAGGAATAGTCAATCAACTAAATTGTTATGAAAGTATATAGCATTTTTAATTCTCACCGGAAGTTGTTTAATTCCCATGCGCTGTATCTGATGGTTATCTTTGCTAAAGTATTAATGTTTTGTAGGTGAAAAATGGAATCTTCCGCATCAAAAAATTTTGTTATCAGTGAAGAAATATACAAGGTCCTGCTGGAATCCGCTTCCGAGGGAATGATTGTGGTGGATAAGTCCGGCATTATCCAACTGGTCAATAAAAAAGCGGGAGAGATGTTTGGCTATAAGCGCGGAGCGCTGATTGGTAAACCGGTGGAAGTTTTAATGCCGGCCTCCATTCGTAATATACATGCAAATTACCGCGATTCGTTTTATGATGACCCTTCCCAGCGGCCCATGGGCACCGGACGTTACCTGGTAGGATTGCGGGAAAACGGTGGCGAATTTCCCATTGAAGTCAGTCTGACCCCAATCCACACTGGCGGAAAAACGTTAATAATGGCCTTTATCACGGATATTACCGCGCGGCGTATTGCTGAAGAAAAAGCAAAGTTACACGAGCAGCAGTTGTTGCAAGCCGATAAAATGGCCACCCTGGGAATTTTGGTTTCCGGTGTCGCCCATGAGATTAACAATCCTACCGGATTTATTCTCCTCAATGGTAAAATTTTCTCCCGTATGTGGGACGATCTCCAGCCGATCCTGGAACAGCACTACGATGAGAATGGGGATTTTATGCTGGCCGGCATGCCTTATACCCGCGCCAATAAAAAAATTGGGCAATTAATTAACGGGGTTAGCGAAGGCGCGGAAAGGATCCGGAAAATTGTAAAAAGTCTGAAAGACTTTGCCCGCCAGGATGCCGGTGATTTGAATGAGAGGGTTAATCTGAATTCCGTGATTGAAACCGGAATGATTATCCTGAACAATCTCATCAAAAAATCGACCGATCACTTTACGGTCGATGCTCAGGAAAACCTGCCGGATATCCGTGGGAATTCCCAGCAACTGGAACAGGTACTGATAAACCTGGTTACTAATGCCTGCCAGGCGTTACCGGGGCCGGATAGCAAGTTGACGGTCTCGACAAGCTATACGCCAGAGAATGAATCGGTATTGTTGATTGTAAAAGATGATGGGGATGGTATTTCCGAAGAGAACCTGAAGCGAATTATGGATCCTTTCTTTACGACGAAACAAAGTATTGGCGGTACCGGGCTGGGATTATCAATTTGTTACAATATTATTACCAATCATGGCGGC
>JAUIFT010000220.1 GCA_030430345.1 Calditrichia bacterium
TCTTTCCGGCCAACAATCCCACTCCGCTGATACAACAAGGTTACACCAGCGGCACCTTTGGTGATCAGTAAAATCTGATCCGGCTGACAATGGGTTTGAAAGAAGTGAATATCACTGCGGCAGTCTGCGGAGAGCAGTCCGAATTCCACTTCGTTCATTTGAATAAATTTAGCACACGCCAGCCAATCTTGAAAATTGTCCGGCTTTCGGGGAGAGCGCCGCCCCAGTTCATCCCGGTCCATCGTCAAATAATGAACGTCCAGGTAAATTTTCTCACGGGCAACTTCAGCCAGTTTTTTTAGGGCATCCAGACTGAGGTCCCAGCCACTGATTAAATTTACGATAATCATATCCGCTGTTTTAACCGGCGTCTCTATTTCTTCCCACTGTAGCGGGGGAAATGGGAACAGTGATTTTTCTTCCCGCTCTTCCGGGGAATGATATTCCAGAATGACTTTATGATTGCGTTTACCGAACGGCCGCAGCCCTTCCCGGGTCACATTGTGCATATTGGCTAAAAGCGCAGTAAAGGCCAATTCGATATCCGCGCCAATATAAGAGACCGGGATAATAGAATCATTATCCCGGTCCAGAATTTCCGCCAGTACGGCGATATCATAAAAGATGCCGCCAAAGCTTTCTATCGGACTGTTTTCATAGGGTAAGATCAAGTCCTTATTTATAGTACCGACAACAGCGACTTTCATCCCTAGAGTTTGCACTCCTGCGCTTTAAAAGCGACCAGTCTTTCCGCGACGGCCTCATCGTTCAAGGAAATAATTTCCGCCGCCAATACAGCCGCATTGCGGGCACCGGCTTTCCCAATTCCCATTGTCGCGACCGGTACGCCGGCGGGCATCTGAACGATTGAGTACAGGGCATCCACGCCATTTAAATCGCTGCCGGATAAGGGCACGCCAATAACCGGCAAGGTAGTATACGCAGACACGACGCCAGGTAAATGCGCAGCCATACCAGCACAGGCTACGATAACGCTGTACCCATTTTTCCGCGCATTCACTGCAAAATCGTGCACTTTTTCCGGAGTACGATGTGCGGACATGACCATCATTTCCGCTTCCACACCAAAAAATTTGTAATAATCCATTGAGGGACTCACTGCCGCGCGATCGGATTCGCTCCCCATTAAAATGGCCACTTTGCCCATTTTTTTGTCTCCTGACAATTTCCGTTTAGAGTGATTGTTTACCGTTTTCGTCCAGTTTACGGGTGCGGAATGTATGTGCCATTACATCCAGTTGATCGAGAAATGGCTTCTTTCGCTTCCCGACGGCCTGAACATAAAAATCGACCATATAGATCAATTTATTTTCTTTATCAATAAATGTTGTGTTGCGGAAGGGGCCGCCGATAAAATGTTTGGGGTTCTTCCAGGTGCCTTCCAGACGCAGGGCGGGGGAATTGTTAAATTGCACCTGCTCCATATCGGTTTCATTTTCCACAACGACATCACCTTCATAGATTTTTTCGGCGAGGCGGTTCCTTTGGGCAACGATCCAGTCGAAGCTGATTTTCACCGAATCCTCATAGGGAATCCAGTGAATAAACATGGAACGATCCGGATTAAAACGGCGCAGCCAGACATAGTTATCCTCTATGGACTGATCGACAAGATGGTAGTCGTGCTGAATCCGCAACGTAAAGGGATAGTTATCAAAGAGGAATCTTTCCACCTCCGTTTGCTCTCCCCAGGAATACATATCTTTTTTCAAGCGCTTGTAGTAGGACGTTTTAAAATTGTCGTATACCAGCTCTCCCAAATCATAGATCCGGGTTAACATAGCATCTTTATCCGGTGCCACCAGGTAAACAACATATTGATCAGCGGCCCACTCATCCTCACGGGGAATATAGAAGTAATCGCCTTTGTTAATGCCTTCGACAACATTTTCCGAGAGAATGCCGCGAATTTGCTGAGAAACCTCTCCCTGTCCGTTCAAGGTGCCCAGAAAAAGAATATTGCGGCGGTTCTGAAACAAGTGAAGTTTATCGATGGGTTTCCGGGTAATAACATATTCCCGTTCCATGGTAGGCATTCGGTAAATTTTCGAGAAGTGGCTGCCCAGCGCATCTTTGTAGTCCACCCATTCCAGGGAATCGGCGAAGACAATAATTTCGTCCAGGTTGCCTTTACTCTCGGGCTTGTGATCGCAACTGGAGACCAGCATCATCAGGCCAGTAACGAACAAAAGAATAACTATTTGCAAAACGTTTTTCAATTCACACCTCCTGGGAAAAATGGCGCATCGCTCAAGTATAACCATTACACGCCAATATCCGGCGATGTTTCCAGATTACTGCCTAAATTTTTTCTTTATCTTCGACCGGCGCCACTGCAACCGCGGCTTTATTCCGATAAAAGATTAACATCACACCTCCGATTATGCTGATGATCATCGGGGTCAATGTGTTCAGGAAAGATAAGGATAAGGCCTGGGAAGTATCAATGCCTATTTTACTTAATAAACTTTCATACCCGAAGTCCCGCACGCCCAGACCATTAATCGACGGCGCCATGCTTATGACAAAAGTAACCGGGATAACCAGCAACAAATATCCGAAGGTAATATTTTTCAGGGCGAGCGCCTGGGCGAGGACATAATTCATGACAACCACCAGAAACTGGGCGCACAGCGATAACAGGTAGGCTTGCAACACCGCCGCTTTTGATTGGCGGTAATCGTGAATGGTTGCGAACACTTCGACAATTTTATCCCCGATCCCCCACCAGTGAATTTTCTTCAGAAGGCGGGAAGAAAAGGCAAATAGCGTGGGATTAAAAAGGTTCAGCAAAACAAAAGCCACAAAAGCGAGCATACCGATGGTAACGATGATGATCAGATCGGTTTGAAATAATTCCGCCACCCAGAATACCGACAGAGAAGCCAGAGTTAAAGTTGCCAGCAATCCGAGCATTCTTTCCAGCAAAACACTGGCAACGCCGGTACCGTGACGCCCGCTGGTTTTGGCAATATTATAGGCCCGGCTAACGTCGCCGCCGATACTCGTTGGTAAAAAGTTGTTCAGGAAATAACCGATAAAATAGAAGATGACCAGGCGAAAGTATCCGGGGCGAATATCAACCTGGTTTAGCAATATCTGCCAACGAAATGATAGTACGAAGATAGCCGCAGTAAAAATAAGCAGGGCCAGCCCGAGATAGGCCATATTCGCCTGTTTAATCGTTTCGTATATCTGGGCGATATCGGCGATCGAGATAAGATAAGCGAGCAGCCCGAAACTAATGACTGCTCGCAGAATATTCATACCGGTCTTTTTCATCTGGCAGGATTTCCTCAGGTACCCTCAGGTGCTTCCGCAGTTGCTTTCAGATTTTTAAATGCATCCAGCTGCTGTTTGGCATATTGATCGTTGGCGTCTTTACTTAGCCAGCCATTAAGCACTTCAATAGCAGTATCGTAGTTCTTGCTATCTTTATAAACGGTAACAATCTGCCGTTTGATCTGCGAAATAGCGGATTTTAGAATCTGATCCCGCTGATCTTCGGTAGCCTGATCGTATAAAGCAGGATTACGGGTAATTCCGCGCATATACGATTGCACCAGTTCACCCTGCGGGTCATCCAGCAACGGATCGAGCACCTGGCGATAAGCGGTCTCGGCCAGATCGTATCGCTTATAATTCAGAGAAATTTCCCCGACGGCCTGCAATTGGCGCATTCCCATATCATCAACAGTCAGTTGATCTTTGCTATACACATTGGCCATCGTGGCAAATGCGGTGAGCACTTCTTCAAACTGCTGGTGAGTAAATGGAATTACTTCCGGCGGCATTATTTCATAGAGTTTCTGCAACACTTCTTCGAAGCGGGCTTCATTACCGTCATCGAGATAATGAGTTGCCAGACGGAAGAACGCGGAACGATAATTTTGCAGCAGTCCGACAATATTCTCATTGTAGTAAACATCCGGATTGTTCAGGTTCCGATAAACGAATTTATTCATCAGGTTATCGTACAGCTGCTCCGGATCAATTGACCAATCCTTGATAGTGGTTACCTGGAATAGTAATCCATCCATTTTCTGATATTTTTTCAATTCATCGAGGCGATTCTGATCGGAAGTTGTCACCGCGAAATAAACCGGATTCTCGAATTGATTGGTGATAAGAATATTCAGGATCATCCAGTCCTGAATCCGCAATGCCCCTCCCCTGCCGGGAATTTGCATTTTCGGCTTCACATTGAAAGTCACCATGTCCGGCAATGTCAGGCTATCTTCAATCCCCAGCGAGAGGCGATAGCGCTCTGCTTCCGCCCGGCGGGCAGATTCGGAAATCGCCGAAACTTCTACCTTTCTTTCCTTCCAGGGGACCGGATACTTCATTGCGGCAATTTCCGCATCGCTAAAGCTGATCGGTACTTTCGGCTCTTTGTTCTTCAGTTGCTCGATATACCAGGAAGTATTCAACAAGCTGAGGTTGGCGACACGAACGTCCGTACGAAATTTCTCGACTTCCTGCAAATACCATAGGGGAAATGTGTCATTATCGCCATTAGTGAACATGATGCCGTTTGGTCCGCAAGAGGCAAGCATATTGCGGGAATAATCGTGGGCGACAAAATTGCCGGTGCGATCATGAACGTTATAGTTAACCGCCATCATGCGCATCGGCACCAGGGCGAAGAGCAGTACCGCAACGATCCAACCGATGGCACCGCCGGCACCTTCCTTTTTCGCCACCGCTTTATAGAGATTTTCCAGGATTGCCGCAGCACCAATCCCAATCCAAATCGAAAAGGCAAAGAATGAACCGACATAACTGTAGTCCCTTTCCCGTGGCTGCGGATCCGGTTGGTTAAGGTAGAGCACAATGGCCAGACCGGTCATAAAGAACAAAACAAAAACCGCCAGACCATGCCGTCGATCTTTCATAAAATGGTAATACCCGCCGATCAGGCCGAGCAATAATGGTAAGGCCCAAAAGCGCATCACATCCGCCCGTTTTCGCTCCCGGGAAAAATCGGTGCTTTCTTCGATACCTCCGAAATTCCAGAGGAAGTAGCGCACATACATTTCATTGATCTGGTAGCGCCAAAAGAAATCCATACCACTGCTGTAGCGATTGCCATTCGGCGATTCTTTCCAGCGACGGGCGCGGTCGAAGTGATGTTCGCCATACTGCTCGCGATTCATGTAGCTGATAAATTTCTCAACCGTTTCCGGATTATTTTCATCGATATTGGGATCCAGTCCGGAACGGATATAAATCATTAAATAAGAAGAATAACCGATAGTAATCAGCAAAAGGCAGGTCAGCACCAGCGCTAATGCTTTTTGGCCATTATTCACCGCATAGCCCAGGATGCCTCCGGCAGCGACGACGAGGAAGATCATTCCTTCGAAACCAATCTGATGCACAAGTACCGGTATCCCTTTCACCATGCCGGGATAGACCAGTAAGGTTAATCCTAGCCCGATAGCCACCATGGTAAAAAATGTGGTCATGTTGATCTCAAAGCGCTTATAATAGATGACCAGGAAAATCATCGGCAGAGTCAAAACGTTCAGCAGGTGAACGCCGATAGCAAGGCCCATCATGTAGGCGATCAGCAATAAATATTTTTCATTGCCAATCTCATCGCTTTTCTCACTCCAGCGGAATACCAGCCACACACAGATGCCGGTAAAGAGCATGGAGGGGGCATATACTTCTGCCTCAACAGCATTAAACCAGAAACTATGACTGAAGGCAAAAGCCAGCGAGCCTATAACCGCACCAATATGCGGCACATACTT
>JAUIFT010000221.1 GCA_030430345.1 Calditrichia bacterium
ATGCTCCGCATGGGATTTATTGATGATGTCGAATGGATTCTTGAACAAACCCCGGAAGACCGCCAGATAGCCCTCTTTTCCGCGACATTGCCCCGGGAAATTCGCCGTATTGCCAAGAAACATCTGGAAAATCCCCAGGAAATTACCATCAAGGTTAAAACCACAACTGCGGAAACCATCCGCCAGCGCTTCTGGATGGGCAGCGGCTACCATAAACTGGAAGCGCTCACCCGCATTCTCGAAGCAGAAACATTTGACGGCATGATCGTCTTCGTGCGCACTAAAACCGCGACAATTGAGTTGGCCGAAAAGCTGGAAGCACGGGGATTCGCCTCGGCGCCACTCAATGGCGATATCGCCCAGAAACAGCGCGAACGCACTGTAGAACGCTTCAAAAAAGGGGAACTGGATATCCTTGTTGCGACAGATGTCGCCGCCCGTGGGCTGGATGTTGACCGGGTGAGCCATGTGGTGAATTACGATATCCCTTATGACACCGAATCATACGTCCATCGTGTTGGACGGACCGGCCGTGCGGGGCGTAGCGGCGAAGCGATTCTCTTTGTCGCTCCCCGGGAAAGACGCATGCTGCGCGCCATTGAAAAGGCGACAAATCAACGTATTGAATTGATGGATCTCCCCTCGACCGAATCGATCAATGTTCAGCGCATTGCCCGCTTCAAACAACGAATTACCGATGCGCTGGAAAATGAAGATCTTTCCTTCTTCCAGGGAATGCTCGCTCAGTACCAGGTAGAGCACGATGTCGCTGCGCTGGATATCGCCGCCGCCCTCGCTAAGCTGCTGCAGGGCGATAGTCCTTTACTTCTGGCGGATAAGCCAATGAGATCGGAACGCCCGGAAAGAAATCGCCGGGAATCTTCCCGGGATCGGAAAGGGTTTAAGAAGGATAAAAAATCCCGCCGGAAAAAAATATCGATTTTTGCTGATGAGGGAATGGCGCAATACATCATCGATGTTGGTTATAACCAGGGCATTAAGCCGGGAAATATCGTTGGCGCAATTGCCAATGAAGCGGGATTGGCCAGTGATTTGATCGGACAGATCGAAATTTATGATGATTTTAGCACTGTAGATTTGCCGGAGAATCTTCCCCGGGAAGTGTTACGCGCATTAAATAGTGTTTGGGTGTTCGGCTATCCGTTTAACCTGCGTCCTGCCGGGGATACCGCGATTTATAAGCCGGGGAAAAAGAAGAAAAAGGGCAAGGGAAAAAAAGGCGGTTCCCGAAAGCGGAAAAAGTGATCTGACATTTACTTGAAGCAAATGAGCATTTCTGCTCATTTGCTCATTTGCCCATTTATTTCTTCTCAGAAAATGACTGCAATAAATCGATCGGCACCGGGAATATCGTGGTCGAATTGTTTTCCGTGGCAATCTCGGAAAGCGTTTGTAAAAAGCGCAGTTGAATTGCTACCGGAAAATCCTGAATAATCTGCGCGGCTTCTTGGAGCTTTTGCGCGGCCTGCTGTTCACCTTCCGCATTAATAATCTTCGCGCGACGTTCACGCTCCGCTTCCGCCTGTTTCGCCATGGCACGTTTCATTTCCAGGGGCAGGTCTATTTGCTTTACTTCTACCAGCGTCACCTTAATCCCCCAGGGATCGGAATGTTTGTCGATAATTTGCTGAAGCTGCTTGTTGATTTTTTCCCGCTGAGCGAGCAATTCATCCAGTTCAACCTGACCGACAATACTTCTCAGGGTTGTCTGCGAGAGCTGCGAAGTGGCAAACTTAAAATCTTCCACCCCGATAATCGCTTTCTGCGGATCGATTACCCGGAAATAAACAACTGCATTCACCTGCACGGAAACATTATCCAGGGTTATGACATCCTGCGTGGGAACGTCGAGAACGATGGTTCGTAAGCTTACTTTCTCCATTCGATCGATAAATGGAATAAGGATGATCAGGCCTGGCCCCTTCGCGCCGATCAGCCGGCCCAGACGAAAAATAACCCCACGCTCATATTCACGCAGAATTTTAATCATGTTAAAGATGAGCAAAATAAAGAAGATAAGTGCAATCATTCCCGCTGTAAAAATAACCGGCATTGTAATGGCCTCCGTTTTTTCGCTAAGCGTTTCTAATGATTTTATGTCATTTCTTTTTTGACGACAATTAGTTCCAGTCCATCTATTTGCAGGATTTTCACCGGATCATTCTCCTTTATTTCCTGATCACTTCTTGCCTGCCAGATTTCTCCCTCATACTGTATTTGCCCCTGGCCGTTTTCAAAATGCCCCAATGCAAACCCTTCACTATCCTGAAGGGTTTCCTGCCCGATGGCCGGCTTCAGCCGTTGCGCCCGTAAACCGATGCCGATGACAAAGGAAAAGAAGAGCGTTGTCGTGATTACCACCGTTGCCACTAGCGGCCAGGAGACCCGCAAGTATGGCAAGTCGCTATCGTATAACATTATCGAACCCAGGGCGAGAGCGACAATCCCCCCGATGGTCAGGGCACCATGACTGACAATCTTGATTTCCAGAACAAACATAACGATTGCGACGAGTATCAGCAAAATGCCAGTGTAGTTAACCGGTAACGTATTCATTGCGTAAAAAGCGAGGATGATACAAATAGCGCCGGCAATGCCGGGAAAGATGGCGCCGGTATTATACATCTCGAACATGATGCCGTAGAAGCCAATAATCAGCAGCAAATAAGCAATGTTTGGATCGCTGATGACATCGAGAATCCGGTAGCGTAAGGGCATTTCCAGATACTGCCGGTTCGCGCTCCGGGTTGCAAGGATAACCTCGGCGGTATCGAGGTCTGCTTTATGACCATCCATCTGGATAAGAAGACTGTCCAGGGTAGGGGAGACGTAATCGATAATATTCAGTGAGAGTGCCTCGTTGGCGGTAACCGATGCCGCTTCCGTAACGGCCTTTTCCGCCCATTCGGCATTGCGCCCGCGTTTTTCCGCCACACTTTTAATGAAAGCGATGGCATCATTGGTCGCCTTGCGCATCACCACCGTTTCCATACTGTCCTTACCAACGCCCATGCTAACAACGCTGGCAGCACCAATATTGCTCCCCGGCGTCATGGCGGCAACATGGGCGGACATGGTAATGAAAGTACCGGCGGAAGCAGCATGTGCACCGGCGGGATGGATATAAACGGCAATCGGCACTTTTGCAGACAGAATACCCTGGGTGATCTCCCGCATGGAAGTGACCAGGCCGCCGGGAGTATCCAACTGAAAAACGAGACAGTGAGCGTTTTCTTTCTCTGCTTTCTCAATCATTGCCAGCATGTATTCCGATGATGCCGGATTGATGACACCGTCCACATCTACGACATAAACTATTTCTTGTGCGGTTATAGTGAAAACACTAAAAAGTGTTGAGAAGAAAAGAAATAAACCAAATCGGAAAGCCGGGTATCTGCCGGGATGACGCATAGGTTGTCTCCCTGTATAATTGATGGTCTCTGTTTAAATGGTACGGTTTATTTTTGAAGTTGTCAAGCCATCTGTTTCTCGGCAAAGCGGATACGCTTGTTGCCATTTTTATGCATGGCTCTTAAATAAAAGATTTCGCCCGCGCTAAATTTGCCTAATAATTTCCTGCTTCGTAGATTTGTTGCGGAGACAGAGACTAAAGAGGTGTTCTATGTTTGTGGGACATTTTGGGGTGGCGCTCGCCGGTAAGAAAACCGCCGAGCGTCCATCATTGGGAACATTGTTTATGGCTTCCCAGTGGATCGATTTAATTTGGCCGTTATTACTGCTGCTCGGTTGGGAACAGGTTGCAATAGAGCCCGGTAATACCGCCGTCACGCCGTTAAATTTCCTGCACTATCCGATTACCCATAGCCTGGGTGCTGTGCTTGGGTGGGGATTGCTTTTTGCCGGTGTCTATTACTGGCAGAAAAAGGATCGCACCGGGGCGCTGTGGCTGGGGCTTTTAGTGGTTAGCCATTGGCTGCTGGACTTTATCACCCATCGCCCGGACCTGCCATTATTTCCCGGGGAAGCAATAAAAGTCGGCCTGGGATTATGGAACTCCATTCCGGGAACCCTGGTTGCAGAATTGGCAATATTTGGCTTCGGTATCTTTATTTATCTACGCAAAACCCGGCCAACTGCCAAAACCGGTAGCTGGAGTTTCTGGGCATTAATCGTTTTCCTCGGCATTATTTATTTCGGAAATATCTTTGGTCCTCCCCCTCCATCTGTTAACGCCATCGGTATTGCCGGTCTTTCCCAATGGCTGATTGTTGCCTGGTGCTACTGGATTGACCGGCATCGTGAAATTTCTTCGTAAAACAGGATACAAATTGCTGTTAAACGCAGCGCTGTTGATCAAGTTAACGCCTGCAGTCATTTTTTGTTCGCCTTAACAGATATGCATGGGCATACAAAGACAAACAAGAACCTTTAAAGGGGCAAGGGACCCGTATGATAAATATTGATAGCGGCTATCTCCGGAAATTACTAAGCAATTTGGTGAGAATAAATTCCTGCAATCCTTCCCTGACGCCCGGCAGCCCCGGGGAGGGAGAAATCGGTGAGTTTATATCAGGGGTTATGCGGGAGATGGGATTGACCGTTAATATGCATGTTCTCGGGCCCAATCGCGTCAATGTCGTTGGCATTTTGAAAGGGGAAGGGAGCGGGCGGTCTTTGCTGCTGAATGGACATGTCGATACGGTCGGAGTGGAAGGCATGAAGGCGCCTTTTTCCGGTGAGTATCGTAATGGCCGCATATACGGACGCGGTAGTCAGGATATGAAAGGCAGTGTTGCGGCAATGATCGCTGCCGCTAAAGCAGTGATGGATGCCGGGCAACGGTTAGCGGGGGATTTGATCATCACTACAGTTGCGGATGAAGAATATGCCAGTATTGGCACCGCGGATATCGTTCGGAACTATACTGCTGATGCGGCAATCGTCACCGAGCCCACTGATATGCGCATCTGCCGGGCACACCGCGGATTTATCTGGTACGAAATTGAATCGCTTGGCAAAGCAGCGCACGGCAGCCGCTACGAAGTTGGTGTCGATGCGATAATGCGCATGGGACGATTTTTGGCAGAGCTGGATAAGCTGGAACAGGCTGTTCGGCAGCGCCCCCCGCATCCGCTGGCCGGTCCGCCATCACTGCATGCCTCACTGATCAAGGGCGGCACCGAAGTTAGTGTTTACTCCGCGAACTGCAAACTGCAGGTGGAACGGAGAACCGCGCCGGGAGAGACTGCGGATGCTGTTACCGCAGAATTCCAGGAAATCATCGATCGCCTGCAAGCTGCCGACGCATCACTGCAATTGCAGTTGAATCCTTTTCTGCAGCGCCCTCCATTTGAAATAGATGCTGATGCCGAAATTGTTCAGGTAACCGATAAAATACTGGAAAAAAGAATCGGGAAAAAACAGCCGCATTTTGGCGCTACCTTTTGGACCGATGCCGCATTGCTGATGGAGGCGGGAATTGATACCATTTTACTGGGCCCAATCGGCGATGGTTTACACTCGAAGGAAGAGTGGGTGGATGTGGATTCTGTGGTAGACCTCGCCCATGTGCTGGCAGAAACCGCCCTGGCATTTTGCGGAACGGTCGACTAAAAAAGTAAACAAATTAGTGTTGGCAAGAAGGGCAGTAATAGAGTCGCCGGCTGCCCGCTTCGATTTTTACGATTTTCTCCCCACATTCATAGCATGGTAATCCATTTCTCGCAAACACATAAAAGCGGTAATTCCGTCGTGACAGTCCCATCGCTTTCAGCGTTTTCACCC
>JAUIFT010000222.1 GCA_030430345.1 Calditrichia bacterium
AGAAAACAGAATTCAATGGCTACCCCCAGGATCAACGAGAACAATAACGCGCCAAACAGGGCAACGCCCAACGGCCACTGGTAGGTCGTCTGCAGGGCAAAGGCAACAAACGTAGATATCATCGCCATTTCCCCCTGGGCAAAGTTCGGGGTATGTGAGGTTTTGTAGATGATAGACATCGCCAATGCCATTAACGCATAGAGACTGCCGACCGATATTCCAGTGATGATTAATTGTGTAAACATAATTTTATTTCGTGTTTTTGATCGTTGGGTATCAACTAAAACGGCCAGGTACGCCAATATATTTTAATCCGCAGCCAGATACCGTATAATCCCATCCGCTCGAAGATGATAATGCTTACAAGAATAACGCCGAAAATAATATTGCTGATATTAGGCAAACCGCTCCGGGAGAAAAAGTTGTCGGATAGGTAAAGAAGAAAGTCGCCAATAAGCGGCACCGTTTGTATGGTATCCAGTTTAACCATTAAAAATGTAATAACGATAGCACCAAGGATAGATCCAAGAATTGCCCCCGGACCACCAACCAGTACCATAATGAGGAACATGATCGACATGATAAGATCAAAAGCGTTGGGATTGATAAAACCCAGCACGAAGACCATCAAACCGCCGGCGACGCCGGCATAAAATGCGCTGATGGCAAAGGCCAATGTTTTATAGTAAGCGATGTTAACGCCGAGCGCTTCAGCGGCAACATCACTATCGCGGATAGCCGTCAGGGCGCGGCCGACCCTGGTGCGAACAATATTGCGGGCCGCCAGGGTTAAGAAGAATGCGATTGGCATTATCACGAAGTAAATTTCTTTATCACCCTTTACCGTTAAAGGCCCCAAATCCAGCGCCGGGGCTTCGATCCCCATATGTCCGCCGAACAAAGGCACTCGCGCAATAATTTGTGCTACCGCCATACCAAAGCCCAGTGTCGCGATTGCAAGATAAGGCCCTTCCAGGCGGAGCGCCGGCAATCCAAGCAAAAACCCGAAAGCGCCGGCAATCAGACCAGCAACAACCAGGGCCAGCAGAAACGGAAATCCCAGGTGTATCATCAGGAGAGCGGTTGCATATGCGCCAATCGCAAAAAAGCCGGCATGGCCCAGGGAGATTTGCCCGGTATAACCAACCAGGATGTTCAGCCCGATAGCCACGATAACATTAATCGCCATATAATTTATCAGATAGACGGAATAATTGGGCAACATGAACGGAAGCACCGACAGGCTAACCACCAAGACCAGCATCCAAAATCTGGCCGGACCGGTTTTCAGCAGCTGCACATCTTCATAAATGTCGCGTTTCATGTTCATGGCAAGCCAGACCATTGATTGAGGGTTGCGAATTGGTTATCTACGACGGCCACCTACACCAAATTATTGGCATTCGCGGAAAGTAAGCAATTTGCGGGAAAGATACAAATCAGGCACCCGGGTATTTGTCGGGAATATTTTCCAGGGGCGCCTACATAACGAGGTATAAAAAGATTACTGAGGCTGCAACCGCACCAATCAAGCCGCCGGCAATGATGGTCAGCTTTGCCGGAAATCCTTCGGATTGGAATCTGCGGAACATTGACATCACAATTAATCCCAGCACGCCACCGATAACGAACCCCAGGAGTGCACTGGTTATGGTCATGCCGATCAGGCGAGGCATATATCCCGGCGAATCTTTTAAAGGCTTCGCCAGGAGCAGTAAAACATTTGTTAGCGTAGTAAAGGCAATCGTGAATGCCATTGTATTTCCTTTTCGAGTTTAAACAAAGGGCGGCTTAACAATTTCCGCAGTTGCCCGGCGCTTGCCAGCGACAAGTTCAACAGTTTCTCCAGACTTGTTAAATCCTTTAGCAATATACCCCAAACCAATATTTTTTTCTAAAATCGGGGAGTAGCAGCCGCTGGTAACAGTGCCGACGACTTCGCCGTCTTTTTCCAGGCTGTAGCCTTTTCGCGGAATCACCCGGCCATCCACCACGAAACAAACCAGGCGGCGGGTAATACCTGCTTCTTTCTGTTTGACAAGAAAATCTCTCCCGATAAAATCGCCCTGGTCAAGCTTGGTTATCCACCCGAGACCGGCTTCCAGCGGGCTGGTTGTTTCGTCGATATCATTACCATAAAGGCAGTATTTCTTTTCCATACGGAGGGAGTCGCGGGCGCCCAGTCCGATTGGCGCGATATCAAATTCTTTACCGGCAGCAAAAACTTTCTTCCAAACCGCCGCGGAATGTTCGCGGGGGAAATACAGTTCAAATCCCGGCTCACCAGTGTAACCGGTAGCAGAAATGATCATATCGACACCGGCCAGTTTTCCTTCAGTGAACCAATAGAATTTGATGTCGGCAAGATTTATATCGGTAAGTTTTTGCAGGGTTGCTTCGGCGGCTTTTCCCTGGACGGCCAGTTGGGTGATTTCATCAGAGATGTTATTTACCGTCACGCCATCCAGCTTGTGCTTCATGATCCATTCAAAATCTTTATCCAGATTAGCGGCATTGAGCACCATCAGGTAGTGGTCATCGGCGTGTTTGTAAACAATCAGATCATCAACGATGCCGCCATCTTCATAGCACATTGCGGTATATTGCGCCTGATTAACGGCAATTTTTGAGGCATCATTAATTGTCAGGTTGTTGACCATCTCCAGTGCCCGTTCACCGCGCAGTTCGACTTCGCCCATGTGGGAAACATCAAATACGCCGACGGTTTCCCGCACTCTTTTGTGCTCCTGTAAAATACCGCTATACTGAATGGGCATTTCATATCCGGCGAACGCTACCATTTTCCCACCCGCCGCAACATGCATGTCATATAAACCGGTCTTTTTTAAAGCCATTGCCACCATCCTCCAAATAAGATAAATATTTGCCCTGCATGAAAACAGAGCCGCGAAATAAAGCAGGAGATAGTACGGACTGGGAAGGACAAAACACAATAGAAAAATGAGAAAGGCAGCGGGGCAAAAAAAATGACCCTTAGCGCTCACCGCAAACGCTAAGGGTCAATGTCATTGGAGGAGGCCTATGTGGGAGGAAACTCACATAAACACTAAATTGCATTTATGATCGCCCGAATGTTCGGAAACTTTAATTAAATGAAAATTTCTTACTTTTGGGCATGAGTCCGCAAACCACTATAGATTTGCTACAGTTTTATTAAAAGGGTATTATTTAATAAAACTGAATAAATATTAATCATTTTCCAATGCTTCGGTATTACAAATATCACGAATTCTAAATTTTAAAAATTTTTTTCTTGCATATTTAGGATCAATGTTAACAATGCGAGTAATCTACCAGCAAAGTATCAATCCCTTTTCCCGGATTCCTCCGGAAGCTCGACCGGCAATCCCTCCATTGCCATAATCACCAGGGCATTCGTGGTTGGGCAAGGGCCGGGGTGTAATTTATAATCGAATACCATCTTCCCATCTTCGATCGTTTCCCGGAAATGGAAATTTTCGAATTCAGTAATTTCCTGCTCAAGGCGAGTCAATTCCAGATCGTGTGTTGATATCAGGCCAGCGCCATTTTTATCCGCAAGACTCTTAATGTAAGCACTGCTCCCCAGGTAGCGTTCCCGGTTGTTGGTGCCCTTGAATATTTCATCAATAAGAAACAGCACGGGAAAATCGTTTTCACTCTCCAGCGCATTCAGCAAACCTTTCAAGCGCCGTACTTCCGCATAGAAATATGAGAAACCATCTGTTACCGAATCACTCACCTTGATCGACGTAAAGAGGCGCATTGGGCGCCAGCACATTTCTTCCGCAAGCACTGCCCCTCCAGCCTGCGCCAGTGCCTGATTGATGCCGACGGTTTTCAGGAAAGTGCTCTTCCCGGCCATGTTCGATCCGGTAACCAATACAATATCGCCTGGCTTCTCCAATGAAAAATCATTAACGACCCGTTCGCCCTCGACAATCAATGGATGTCCGAAAGCTTTTCCGGCGATCAGTTGCTCCGCTTGCCGGTCATCTTCGAGCATTTTCGGGAAAACAGCCGATGGATGCAGCCAGGCAAAGTTGGCAAGGGCAATCATCGCCTCAAGTTCCTGCCAGACGCCCATCCAGCGCTCCACCTCCCCGGCCAGACGTTCTTTTCGCTTATTGAACAACCGGACGAAGAAAAAATCCCAGGGCACTGGTAAATTGAGTAAAACGCCCATCACCGGATTCATTCGCAATCCAATAGCGCTCATAATCCGGTGAATGCGCCGCACTTGCAGCAACGGCCGCTTTTCACCTTTCGAAAAGATTGCACAGAAACTCGCAAGATGACTGTTTTTCCGGTAAGGATATTGTTCCAGAAAGGTTAACACAGCTCTTATTTTGCGGAATTGTTCATCGACAAAAACAATCTCGGCAAAAGTGCCGTCAAGCTTCTGCAGATTAAGAAAATAGACAATGACATACAGGCCGAGAGAAATTATCCAGTAGGGTGGCCAGGCCAGGTATATTTCTCCCAAATAAAGTCCGAGATTGCAAACTGCCAGGATTGCTGAGACAATCAGTACTCCGGTAAGACTGCCAACTTCCTTGCTGCCTTTAAGACGCTCATAAAAAGCGCGGCCTTCCAGCTTTTCATCGGCGACCAAATAGAAATTCAAGAGCAGCTTTTCCCGAAAACCCGGCAGGTCTACCAGTTCCCGGACAATCCCCTGCCGCTGTAAGATCTCCGCTGGCGCCGGCTTTTCCATCAATAGCCAAGAGAGTAGCTTTCCGCTGCCTTCCTGCGAGATCGAGATATCTACGAGGTGATGCAACGAACGCTTCCCGCTGATATCAATATCAACATTAAAAGGGTGATCGGGATGTATTGTTTTCGTAGGTGTGTAAGGGATATTTGCCCAGTCCAGTTTCATGCGTGCCAGCTGGACAGCTTTCATCCGGGCCCAAATCTGGTGTTTTTTCAAACTTTTTTCGAAGCGGCGATGGTATATGGAAACGACAGTAAAAATTGCTGCGACCACAAGAAAGACCATCCAACCCACTTCTTCGCCCCGATTAAATCCGAGAAAAATCGCGCCAACCCCAATCAGGCTGGATGCTACCCGGGCCCACCCCCATCGGGAAAAGTTTTTTTCTAACTGCTGAATTCGTGGTGCTAAATAGGTGATTCTTGTATTGAGCAGTTTTTTCCGTAATTCATATTTGTTCAAAGATCTATTCTCCATCCGCTTCAGTTTCGCGATTCACCGTATCCGGCGAAAATGCCGGTAAGCATACAGACCAGTATTCGGCTTCAGTTTCAAAAGGATTGGCGTATCTTATCCGGGCGCCTTTTCGGATCAGGATAGAATCCCCGGCAGCCAACACCAGCGTTTCACCATCGATTTCAACTTGCTTCTTTCCACGCACCATCAGGGTAAATTCATCGAATTCCGGATTTTGATGGGGCTCTGACCAGCCTGCTGGCGCAATCATTCGGGCAATGCTCATATCGCTTTGTCCCGTCGCCGCATTACCAAAGTGTTCCAGAATTGTTTTTCCGTCGGTCGTTGGCACCTTGAAAGGCGTTTTTTGTAATTTGTAGTTTTTCATTCGCGCCTCCGTTCACAGCTTTCACACGATTTAATCATTCGGTATTATCTTTTCGAGAAAATTGTTATTTTTCAAAAAAAATCTGTATCTTCTTAAATCTAGAACTGATTTAAACTTTTCCATCGACGACGTGTCTGAGGTTAATCATAGCAAAAGCGATGTAATGAAGTCCCA
>JAUIFT010000223.1 GCA_030430345.1 Calditrichia bacterium
AATATTTCATTTAGTTGCTATCATTGACAATGAATTATCCGGGCATATTATTCTCAATCCTTATTTAAAACGGGTTCGCCGCCGCCATTGCGGCAGTTTGGGGATGGCAGTGTGTGATGATGTCCAGGGAAAAGGCGTGGGCAGCGCGCTGATGGCAGCGGCAATCGACCTTGCCGATAACTGGCTAAACCTTCGCCGCCTGGAACTCAACGTCTATACCGACAATGACGCAGCCATATATCTCTATAAAAAATTCGGTTTTATCATCGAAGGCCGCAATGTAGATTATGCGTTTAGAAATGGCGAATATGTAGATTCATATATGATGGCCAGACTAAAACAAGATATTTCAGCAGAAAGCGACAACGAAAGTAATGAGTAAACATCTTTTTCCCGCTCTCGGATTTATCATATTTTCTTTAATCATAAACATTTCCCCCCTGCCGGCACAATCGGAAACGGAATTTGACTTCCAGGCGGTTCCCTGGGATAGCATCGTCGCGGAAATGAAAATCATCCAGGAGATGACCGGAGCGGATTCCCTGAAAAACGATCTTTTAAAATCGCTATTTAATACCCGGAATCTCGACAGTGATGCTTACAATCGTTTTTACGAGTATTTTCTAAACTTAACTGTGCAGGAACAGGAAGCATTTATCAAAAACGTCCGGGATATTCTCGACAAAAAGGTAAAAGAAAATTACAAAACCCCGTCATCTTACGGCAAAAAGCTACTAAAACCGACTGCGCCGAAAAAGAAATAACTGTATAATACCGCTTCCCATGCGATTTCCACTGCTTTTTGCGATTCATCACAGCAAAAACAGTCTTTTTAAAGCAGGAGCCTAAATTCAGGTCATTCCAGCACTTCCCGACTCTCCTAAACACTTTTAAAACAAGTCATTAAGCACGCTTCCGAAAAAAACGTTCATTATCCGCTTTAAATATTTCTTTACCATTCCTAAACCGTGTAAAATCAATGAAAATAAAATTCTTGACTATAAACACTAAATCCGAATGAATATCCTCTAACTTCCAACCTGCGAAAACAGGATATGGACTCGTTTCGCAGATTTTGATCAACGTAATAATAAATATTTAAGTTTACATAAAGAGCAGAGATATTAGCATGCTGCAATGGTTTCGTAAACAGCCCACCAATTCTCAGACGGCCAATAATGGCGGTGACCTGCATATTGCCTTAACCCGAAAACTTATCGATTTCCTCAGTAGTCAAATTTCTAACCCAAAACGGGCGACGACGGTGATGTCGCAAATTTCCCGTTTTAAGGAATTGCCCCCGACTTATCAGGAAAAAGAGTTACCTTCACTTTATCTTAAAATTGAACAATACCTGGTTGATGAAGATCCGCTTCAGAAGTTCACCAAGTCGCAATTACGCAAGACAGTGAAGTATCGTTATGAGCCTTTGATGGAGCTGGAGAATTTCAGTCTTATTTTCGAGCAGGAGAAAATTCAGGAATTAATGCTCAGTCAGTCATTACTGAAAAACCTGGTGTTACGCGCCAACACGGTTGTCGGTGATGAGTATGAGACAGAGTTTAACAAAATTAGCGATTGGGTTTTCCGCATTCCGGAAATTGCCGATTCACCAATGCCGCTTGGCATTGAAACAGATGTCCCAACTACGAACGGACAGTGGATTCTATTATTAGCCAAAATTGCCCAGCGACTCTATTATCGCCTGGAAAAAGTAGTTGGTGTGGAAGAAGCTGCATCCGTTTACGAAAAAAGCTATCGCGAGCTGGCGGAAACTTATCGTCCGCTGGAAACTTTCTATGTGATCGTTCAGTTGTTGCCGGACAAGTTACTTGATGAGAACAAAATCGGTTTGTTAACCGGCGAACAGATTCGTACTGTTTTCCTTAATAAAGTTAGCCACCTGCAGCGTATCAATGATGAACTGTCCGAAAAGAACGGTGCGCTTAAAGATACGCAAAATGAATTGATCGTTGCCCAGGATACTGCGCTTGAGTCAGTTAAATTATTCCACTCGGTTCTCGACACGGTGGAAGAAGGTATTGTGACCGCTGATGCCGAAGGGAAAATCATTCTGGTTAACCAGCAAGTGCTCGGCATGTTTGGCTATTCCGAGGAAGAACTGGTCGGACAGAACATTCAGTGCCTGATGCCGGAGAAATACCGGGAACAGCATCAGAAAGGAATGAAGCGCTACCTGGATACAAAAGAATCCCGCGCGATTGGCCAACGGCTGATTCTGGAAGGGTTGCGGAAAGATAAAACTGTTTTCCCAATTGAATTACAAATCACCCAAACCCAGATTTCCGAACTGGTTTTCTTTACCGCGGCGATGAATGATATTTCTGCGAATGTAAAGCACGAAACCCAGCTGAAGAAGACGTCAGAAGACCTGCGGCGTTCCGAACAGCGCTACCGCAGCCTGTTAGATGCAATGCAGGATATCATCTTCTCACTTTCCCTGGATGGGAACTTCACTTCTCTCAATCCGGCATTCGAAAGCAGCACAGATTGGAAAGTTGATGAGTGGGTCGGGAAACCTTTTACGCAAATCGTTCATCCCGATGACTCCATGCTCGCGCTGAAAATTTTCCAGCAGGTTCTTCAGGGAGAAACGCCATCGATCTCCGAGATTCGCATTCGCACGAAGTCCGACAATTATATGATTGGCGAGTTCACTTTTCTGCCGCAAATCCAGAATGGCCGTATGACCGGCACGTTGGGCGTCGCCAGAAATGTTACCCGCTATCGCAAAGCCGAAGAGGCTTTAAAATCTCAGGAAGATAACTACCTTAAACTATTAGACGCCAGTAATCAGGCGGTCGGTATTCATCAGGACGGAAAATTGATTTATGTAAATCCCTCCGCAGCAAGTTTACTGGGTGCGGAAGCGCCGGAAGAATTGCTGGACAGGCCTTTACTGGATATCGTTCATCCGGAATACCAGAAAATGGTGAAAGCGCGCGTCGTTAAGCTGCTTAAAGAAGGCAACACCGCACCGGAAGTGGAGGAGAAATTTCTGGGCCTAAATGGTGAACCACTCGAAGTGAAAGTAACCGCTTCCCGGATTCACCTGAACAATAAAGCGGCCGTTCAATTTACGTTTCGTCAAAATTCGGTAGAAGCGCCGGTTGAAGCCGCATTAGCTTCCAGCAGCAATGACGACATTTTCGAAGAACTCTTCACCCATTCTCCGGACGCATTGATGATTACTGCGCCTGATGGCACAATTATCAACGCCAATCATGCTGCCTGCATTATTTACAAGAAGAAACGACATGATCTGATCGGCCAGAATTACCTGCAGCAGGTCCCCCACTCTCTCCGGGATGCTGTCGCTCAGAATATCCGTTTGTTGGTCGAGGAAAAAATTGAAAGCTGCGAAAGCATTAATATTACTTCAGAAAGCCAGCAGTTTTCTGTGAAGCTTTGGGGAAGAGCAATTGAATACCAGGGGCAGGAAAATAATTTGCTGATCGCCCGGGATATCAGCTACCTCAAACAAGCATCTGAAAAATCTGAAACCGCACAGCAAGCACTGCAAAAAACTCAAAAAGAGTTTACTACGAATCAGACCCTGCTGAAAGAGATTCAGGAAAAGTATAATGCTTTGAAAGTAGAGCTAGAGGATAAACAAACTGCTACGGAAGTATTAAGTCAGCAGGTTGAATCGCTCCAGGATCAGCTGTCCAAAGCTGAAACGGAGATGCAAACACTGGCCGAAGCCTCGGATGCATCCGAGGCGATGCAGAGCGAAATTAGCACTCTGAAAACCCAGTATGAGCACATGACCGCCAAGCTGCAAAGTACTCAAGCGAAGTTTGAAAATTCTCAGTCCAAGCTTTACAACACGCAACTAAAACTGGAAGAGGCACAGGCGAAGCTGAAAACAGCCGAAGCCTCACTGGAACAAACCAATAGCGATGTGCTTTCCCAGCAGAGCAGCATTGGTGTTCTTCAGGCGAAGTTGCAGAACACCCAAAGACAATTGGAAGAAGTTCAGAAAAATGCCGGTCCATCTCAGGAAGTTGTTACCTCCATGCAATCGGATCTCGATGATTTACAGCATCGTCTGCAGACTTCCGAATCCGAACGGGAAACGCTACTCAAGCGTTACGAGGAAGCGCAGGAAGCCTTGGAAAGTACTCAGCACGAATTAAAAGATCTCCAGTCTGGCCTGCAATTCTCTAAAGCAGTCGCTCAGAAAGCGCAACATAAACTGGAAGAATCGCAGCAGCGGCAGAGTGATATCGAAAACGAGCATGCATCAATGAAGTCCGAATTTAACTCGCTGCAGAATGAAAAGGAAGAACTTCAGGTAAGATATAACGAAGCAATTGCGCGGATTCGCCGCTGGCAAATGGAAGCCCAGGAAACCGAAGAGAAGCTTACCCGGGCAGACACTGAACTATCTGAAATGCGCGTAAAGTATGACGAAGTTGTTGCAGCACTTCAGCAGACACAGAGTGAAAGTAATGCTGCAGGGGGCGCTGTCAGCGCAGACTACGAAGCGTTATCGGAAAAGCACCAGGTTGCCCAAACCCAGTTAAAAGAAGCGCAGGAAGCATTACAGGTTGCGCAAACTCAATATCTCTCCAGTAAAGCGAAGATTCGTAATCTGGACATCAAGATCAAAGAGTTGGGTGAGCTAATTCCGATCTGCCAGTGCAAAAAGATTCGTGACGACCACGAGTTCTGGGAACATCTGCAAACCTTCGCAAACGATCCTGCTAACGCAGAATACATCACCGGAAGATGCCCCAATTGTCCTCCGGCGGATGAAACTGAATAAAGAGATTTCACGTCGTATTACACGAAAAAGCCGCTCGAAGGAGCGGCTTTTTCTTTTTTCGGGAATATATAGACAACTAATAGCAAGAAATACAGAGCGTTCCCCTAAGTATTTTCTAAAGGTTTAATTTACACTGATACCAATAAAAAGTCGAACTTCTGATATTTTCCGCGAACAGCAGTTGTCAAATTAAAGATGAAACGTGGTGGATGTGGTGGAGTGATACTATGGAAGAATCAGCATATTCCCGAGGCGTCGTATTATTTGCCCATCATGCCCTTAATAACACCAACGATAGCTAACAATACACCACCGCCGACCCCGGAAGAAGCGACATTTGCAATGATATTGCCGATATCCATTGCGGAACCGCCGCCACCGCCAAGCACACCGAGCATCGCGAGCAGTTGAGCCCCCAAACCGCCGCCTAAAATACCGACAACAGAGTTCCAGAGTGTTCCCAGGCTAAATTGCTTTAATACTGCACCGGCAGCATTGCCACCTAATGCACCGCCTAATAAGCTAATCAATAATTCCATCATAACACCCTTCAGTAAAGTTAAACAATGAGAATTTGATCAATCTAAGGGGTTTTCAGGAATCCGGCAATAGCTCCGGGGAAAATAACAAAAAAAAGTACGGGAAAAGGCCTAAGTGTAATCATTCAACAACTTGTTTTAATAAAATTTACAGGCTGTTGAACTTCATTAATTTTTCGTAATAATTTTGTTGAAATTTTAAGGGATAATGTGTTATCCATTTCATATAAAAAGCCCCGGTTGGTATTCCGGGGCCTGAAAAAATTACTGCTGATAAAGAGAAATAAGCCGGCTAACTACGTTCGGCGGCACCAAGGGTGGCAACAGCGCCATCCCGGGATTTACCATTGATATCTGTTTCCGGCACACCCTGAAA
>JAUIFT010000224.1 GCA_030430345.1 Calditrichia bacterium
TACGAATATGATAAAATGCCATTTGATATACTCGTTGGCAACGATTGGATTCGTAAGATGATTGAGAATGGGGCGCCGTTAAAAGAAATCGCCGGCAGATGGCAGGAGGAGGCGCGGCAGTTTGAGCGGGAAAGAACAGAATTCTTGATTTATGAATAAGTAAAATGTCAATCTGCAAATTTGCAAATGGCAAATTTGCAGATTGTATAAAACTAGAGTAATTCTTTACGGCCATTGTTTTTTAATGAATCGACGACTGTCTTTACATCCTGGGCATGGGATTTATGGCAAACCAGTAAGGCATCACCGGTATCGACTACAATGAGATCTTTGACGCCGACCAGGGCAACGACTTTTTCCGGTGCGTAGACATAACTGCTCTTCGCCTTAACACTGATCAAATCTGCGCAGTCGCTGGCGTGGTTGCTGTCATCTTTCTCGGAGATATCATGAACGGTTTCCCAACTGCCGACATCATTCCAGCCCATATCGGCCGGGACGACATACACGCTTTCCGCCTGCTGCATAACGCCATAATCGATAGAAATATTATCGATCTTCTCATACGCTTCCAGTAATACCTTATTGTATTTATCGCTGCCGATTGCTTCGCTGATTTCCATGAGGAGATCATGCATCGCCGGCATCTTGTCGCGAATTTCCTGAAGTATTGTCGAGGCTTTCCAGATAAACATGCCGCTGTTCCAATAGTAATCCCCGCTGGCCAGGAACTGGTTGGCGGTGTCGAGATCGGGTTTTTCCGCAAACGATAAGACTTTATGGATATTATGCGATTCGGAGCCGGATACCCGTTCACCGGTACGAATGTAACCATACCCTGTGGCCGGCTCATAGGGGGTAATGCCGAGCGTTACGATGCTGTTTTCTTCTAATGCATGGGTTGCCGCCAGTTTAATAACATGCTGAAATTCTTCCGGTTTGGAAATAACATGATCTGCCGGCAATACCACCATTACCCCGTCAGGGTCTTGCTTGAGCACATGAATCGCCGCCAGTCCGATTGCCGGTGCAGTGTTTCGGCCAAACGGTTCAATAATGAAGCTCTGCCCGGAAAGTTGGGGAAGTTGCTCGCTGATTAATTTTGCCTGAACATCATTGGTCACTACCATCAGCTGATCATCATTAATCATGCCACCGAGGCGGTTATAGGTATCCTGGATCATGGTATTTTCCCCAACGATGTTCAATACCTGTTTTGGGGAGGCTGCCCGGCTGCGGGGCCAGAAACGGCTACCCACCCCCCCGGCCATCAATACGCCATACAAGTTCATAATTGATTCTCCTGCTAGTTTTGTTCTATTCATACAATTTTGTTTATATCTGGTTGTAAAATAAAGTCGAATATATATGCTTAACTAATTTTTTAGCGGCTCGTGATGCCCAAATCACATTTTCTCCAAGAATTCCCTTTTATTGCCGGGACTCAGGAAATGAAGCGGAGATCATATACGCCGATACGATAATTATTTATTCCGGATAGGGTGAAGCAGGTTAAATCAAGGCATAAAAAACCATTTACCGTTTTTAGGAACGGCATTTCTTTTCAGGGTGTTATAGGTATTTTGGGTGAAGACGGTATCAACAAATTGTCTGGGGCCCGGTGCCAGTAAAAGCATGCCGAGAATGGCAAGGTAAATAGCGATTGAGCCGGGAATATTGGAAAGATCCACCAATTTCATTGCGGTGCCCAGCGAGCGCTTGATTTTTTTATTGGATAAATCCACGCTGTAGATTTCATCGAGAATAAGATGGGTAATATAACCGAGGAAAACAAAGAAACCGGTGATCCATGATCGCAGATCGGGGAAATTAAGAAACTTATAGCAAATGAAGGTAACAATTAACCAAACAAATACACCGGCTGGAATCGAATGAAAAATCCCTCGGTGGCGGGTAAAGTTACGAAATATGGAAAACACCCCGTACTGCACTGCCAGGTAACAAATCAGCCAAATGATCGCCAATTCTGCCAGGGAATAGATGGGCGAGTATTTAAACATCACCATAAATGCAAAAAATACCGATAGGATATTGAAGATAATTTGTAGTAATACCGAATTATCGGAATCCAGGTCAGGAAGTACACCGCCGAGGGTTCCTAATGAGAAGAGCACCAGCGCCTCCCCGGGTTGGGCAAGATTGGCGCCCAGGCTCGCTGTTGCGGCAATACCGCTTACTGTAGCGCCGACTGCCAGATGAGTATTGAAATTCGCCATTTAAAACAGTTTTCCCTTCGGTTAAATAATTGATTCAGTCATTCTAGCGCCGGGTTATTTGTAATAAATGCTGCCGGGAAAGTAATACCAGGGCGCTTACCAGCATTGTATCCGAGGAACCAATGATATCATCCGGGGATGGATAATGCAGAATATCCGGTTGAATGCCCTGTAAACGATAGCTGTAACCATTCGGCTGAAAATATGCGCTCCCGGAAAGTCGAATGGCCAGCCCACTATAGTTTAGATGGTATTTTTTGGCATGTGTGCCGGATATGCCGGGCGGCGTGCCCAAAATTGTAATATTGTCCTTTCCTTGCAGGATGCTGCAAAGCCGCTCGGCAGATACTGAACTATAAGCGTCAACAAGAATAACCACCTGGCGGGAAAAGTGATAAAGATTTGCTGCGTGCTCTTTCTTGTTGACGGATAAATAATGCCAGTCACTGAAGCGGCTTTTCTCGACTGTAAAGTCCGGTTTAAAGGTTTTCGCAAACGTCTGTAAATATTGTGCTTCACTTCTTTCCCACACTGGGGATTTTTTCGGATGCGAGTGCAGATTCGCGAGATAGCCTTCCGGTGTTCCCGGGTTTTCTGTTTCATTTCGCCGGAGCGCTGCGACTTCCAGCACTTTACCGAATTCGGCCGGCGGGAGGAAATAGGGGAGAAGTGGGAAGAACCAGAGTGCTTCCTTCGCCGCATTCCCCCGAAGATCCAGTACTAATCCTTTTTGCGAGCGTATATTGGTCATGTATCCGGCAATTGTTCCTCCGCTTTTGATCAGCGCTGCCGGTTCCAGAACGGCAAGACTGTCCGGGATATCTATCGATTGGCTGCCATATTGGTATGCTGTCGGAATTTTAGTCGCAGGCAAGCTCGTTTGACGTGCGATAAAACTTTTCGCTGCATCTACAGATTCCAGTGAAATATTAAAAACGCCCGGTAAGCGCGAACCCATCTCACGAGAAAGAAAGCCAAATTGATGCAGCCATGCCAACTGTTGGGGGGAGACCGGCAGATTTTTTACTGAAACGCAATATCTCGCAGATGCTGCCAGCCAATTGCGCATCGGAAGATTATTAATATGACTGAGGAAAGGATATCTTTTTTGGAAAAATTCATTGTTGTCCCGCAGCAAAGGAATGATGCGTTTCTCGCTAACAAAAAGGCGAAAGGGCGATTGCTCTGCTGGAAAATCGATTAGATTTTCCGGGAAATCGATACCAGAATGACGGTCGGCAAAAAGCACCATTACCTTTTGCAACTGGCAGGCGAAATCCCGCCGGCTGATTCCCGGTGAGATATGTTGGTGGATGCTGTCCAGCGCAGCTTGATAAGGAGGATTAAGAACGTCCAGATAGGCAAACTTATTATTTAGATACCATTCGAACTGATCGACATCGGCGGCAGCCTCACCAGCACTCAACCACTGGGGAGGATTGCTGATGCGTTCCCGAATAGCGCGGGCGGATCTTTGTAATGACGATGGTTGCCAGCTTGCAGGTGGACGAAAACCATCGATGCGGTGGACGAGGGTTTTGTAAAACAGACTATCGTTCTGAAGTAAGGAATCCGGCTGTGCTTCATTCGTGGTTGCCCGGGAAAATCCTGCAGAAGCATAATTGCCGATGCTGGACTGCGTGAGACGATAAAAGCGAATGCTATCAAGGTTGGCAATTGTCATCGGGACGGCAGAAAAAAAATGGGTGTTGCTGCTGGTTAGATCAAGGAGTTGCAGGTCTACGGTGCGGCCAGGATACATTGAGATGCTGCTGATGACTGCCGTCAAACTATCTTCGATCATCCACTGCCAGCGCAGGCTGTAGGTCTTTTGCGCAAAGCGAATAAGGGTTTCCGCGGGAACAGTATTTACTGTTTTGAGGATATACCACTGATTATTCAGGCGAACTTCCGGCACCGAAGAGCGCCAGCGTATCGCGCTAAAAGGAGATCGTTGGGTATTGCGCTCCAATTGCCAGTAATGCAAGCCGCTAAAGGTTGCTGAAGAAACGATTACGATTAGCAACAGCCATTGGATAAATTTTTTCTTAGATCTCTCCATTCCTCATTCCAGACAATTTCTTCGAATCGTTATCTGCGGCCACATCGAAAATAGAAGAGAAAATCGCTCCGGCGTAATCGCCGGAAAATTTCCAAAGTTCTGTGTTAACAGATAAATATACGCTCCCTTAAAGGAAATATTTAAGTAATTATCCGAACTTATGCAAGGCGGAGCAGAAATCATTTTGTTTGAACAAAATAGCCGATTCGGTAGTTGTTTCTAATAGGAAAATTACCGTATTTTAAGAAATGCTGATTGGGATGATATTTTAACCGCTGATTCATTTAAGAAATTGGTTTAAATCGTCTGAGTCGGGTCAATTCTGATAAAGGAAGAAGATGAAGGGATGCTACTTCTGTATTGTATTTTTACTGACCATTTTTTGTTTTACCGCCCGGGGACAGGTATGGGACGATCGCCTATTTAACGATTGCAGCAGTCCGGCCGAAATGCAGCTGTTAAAATCCTGGCCGCCGGACAGCGTCAGTCCTGCCAGCCTTTTACAGATGCTGCTTATTGCCGAAGGAATGGAAGATCCGATGCAGCGGGCGGTCTTCTATGGCCAGTTTAACCTGATGACCGAAAAGCTTTCCGGGAAGATAAAACCGAACCACTCTCCGCAAAAAAAAGCAAAAAACATTTTCAAATTCCTGCACAAGAAAGTGTTGAAAAAATACCAGTTGGACGCAGCTTTCTCCGAAGTGTTTCGCAGCGGGAAATACAACTGCCTGACTGCTACTGCGCTCTTTTGTATGACCGCGAAAAAATTCTCCTTGCCGGTCGATATTTATTTAACCCCAACCCATGTTTATTCGGTGCTGGAGACGGATGATCGTAAATACATTATCGAATTAACATCTCCGAAAAAAGGATTCGATCATGATGATAATCAGGATGAATATATTCGCTATTTGCTGGAATATAAGCTGATTAGCGAAGCCGAGTTAGCAGCAAAAGGCGCTGCACAGATTTATAGTGAATACATTGAAGAACGGCGAAAAATTACCCCGGAATTATTGGTACCGACGACCTACAATAATATATTCGCCTTCTCTCTGGAAAAGGAAAATTTTGACAGTAGCTTTTGCGCTATCCGAAAAGCGGCTTACCTCGACCCCGGGTCAAATAAATACCGGACTTCTTACCAGAAAACCTTACTGGGAGTTGTCGGCAGTAATGCCTCAAGGTCATTGAATTTTTGGGGAGAGATTGTAAAAAGCCTGGCATTCTTTCGGGAGTCGCCGGCGCTGGTTGAACCGCTTTGGGAACTCGCTTATGCGGTTGCTCATGATGCGATTGATACTCATCGGGATTATAGTGGCGCTATCGATATGCTCAACACCTTAAAGTCGCAGGTGGTTGTGGATTCGTTAAACCGGGGAAAAATTAGTGAGCTGG
>JAUIFT010000225.1 GCA_030430345.1 Calditrichia bacterium
GATGAAGAACTGCCGGTGATTGTTACCGCGTATGAATTGGCACAAAATTATCCAAATCCGTTTAACCCGGAAACCACGATTCTTTTCGCCTTGCCGGAAAGTGGTGCTGTTCAACTGGAAGTCTACGATTTGCTAGGGAAAAAAGTCGCAACATTGATAGATGGCCATAAAACTGCCGGCCGTCATTCCGTTCAGTTCGACGGCAGTGAACTGGCCAGTGGCATGTATATTTACCGGTTGAGTGCCCATGGGCAACAGCTGACGAAACGGATGCTGCTGATTCGTTGATTACCAGCGGATTATCGCTTTTGCAGCAAGGATTTAATATCCTTTTTGTTGCCAAGCACCAGCAGTTTATCATCATGTTGTATCTTATACTCGGGCGTTGGAATAGCGCCCGGTCGATTGGGCAGGCAGTCGTCGGCCAGCGCTGCTTTCCGGATCAGGATGATCTCGATGCCATAACGGGCCCGCACGTTTAGCTGGCGAAGCGATTTACCGATAAATCTATCCGGTGGATCTACTTCCATCAAACTATATCCTTCCGCCAGTTCAATTGTACGCTCCTTACTCACAGCGGTCACCACGCTATGCATGCCTCCGGCAAGGTCCCATTTGAAAATCTCCCGGTTGTAGGCATCAATAACCTGTTTGCGGCGGATCGACCCCACCAGTTTTTCATTATTCCTGCTCTTCATAACCGGTAATTCATCGACATTAAAACGTCCGAAATGATGCATCACCAGATCGAGATTGTCGTCCAGGTAAAGATAGACCGGAGGCGGATGGGCGATATCCGCGGCAATGACCAGACTGGATAAATACGCTTCGTCTTTCAGGAACTGTTTCAGGTCCTGAATGGAAATAGTGCCGATCAGGGATTCCTGACGATCCACCACAAAATATTCCTGGTGGTGGCTGCGAATCATACAGCGAATCAAATCGGTAAAAGTGGAATTGCCGGAAATAATTTCGACATCTTCATTGAGCACATCTTTCACCCGGATGCCCTTTAACATATTCACATCCTTGCCTTCAAATATTTTTAATCCTTTCCGCACCAACTTCATGGTATAGACGGATTCCCGTTTCAGGTAAGTGGCGAGGAGAAGGGAAATAATGCAGGAGGTCATCAATGGTGCGATGATCAGGTAATCGTTGGTGATTTCAAAGAGTATCAGTATAGCGCTAATCGGGGCATGTGTCGTTCCGGCGACGACGGCGCCCATGCCAACCAGGGCATACGCCCCGGTATCTGCAGTTACCTCCGGCCAGAGAATATTTGCCTGTACACCAACAGCGGCACCGAGCAAAGCGCCGATAAACAGGGAAGGGGCGAATATGCCACCCGATCCACCGGAACCAAGCGTTAAGGAAGTTGCAATAATTTTAACCAGGATAAGGATTAAAAGAAATTCGCCGAAATCGGCGCCGCCGAGTAAAGCATCGGTCGTTTCGTAACCCACACCATAAATTTCCGGAAAACCCAGTGCTATGATGCCGACGATTAACCCGCCGACCCCCGGTTTTAAATATGGTGGGATCTTTAGCGCCGAAAAAAATAGACTGCTGCGATCCAGTGAAAGTATAAAGAATACTGCCACTAACCCGGAAAGTATGCCGAGCACTGTGTAGGGCAAAAATTCGAAAGGACTGACCAGATGATATTCCGGCACATGAAAAGCCGGCGAATCTCCGATAAAATGCCGGGATACTACCGTCGCCACTACTGAGGAGATAACGATCGGGCTGAATTGGGTAACGGCAAAATCGCCGATAATAACTTCTACCGCGAAGAGTGCCCCGGCAATCGGTGCGTTGAAGGTTGCGGCAATGCCGGAAGCGGCCCCGCAGGCCACAAATGTTCGCAGGCGCTTTGCTGATACTGACATTAACTGCCCAAGCACGGAGCCGATGGCAGACCCGATTTGCACGATAGGACCTTCCCGGCCGGCAGACCCGCCGGAACCGATCGTTAAAGCAGCGGCAGCAAATTTACTAAAAATCACCCGGGGACGAATAATTGCGCTTTGAGTGGTTACTGCTTCCATTACTTCCGGAACGCCGCTGCCTTTTACCTCCTGCGAATAAAAGTGGATAATACAGCCGACCAGTAAACCACCGATCATGGGAAGAAACAAGCGATGCCACCAGGGGAGTGCCCGAACTGTTTCCAGAGAGAAAACATCGGTAAAGAAAAACCAGGATTGCAGCAAATCGATCGCTTCCCGGAAACCAATGGCGACAAAAGCACCCAGATTGCCAATCACAATGGCCATCAAGACCATAAAGATTTGTTCGCTGCGCCGCAATCCGCCGATCACATTGATAATCCGGTCCAGGTACTGCCGGCGCAGGCGAATAAATTTGATGATTGTTTTTCGGAGCTTTTTCTGGTTCATGAGAAATAAACTTTCGGAAAACCGTTGTTTTTGCCGAACGAAATTCGCTAAACTGCAAGGGGCAAATGGAAGTAAATTCGCCGCATTGTAATAGCGGTTTTTTTGATGAGAAGAAAAGTTGCCCGGGAAAGATTTATCCTTTGTTTCTGGCGGAAAAGTGCTTACTTTTGCGCCCGGAATCTGTTGTTAACCAATACCTGGAGTAACGATAATTCTGGGAGATGTGAAGAACGAAACGGATCAACCATCAACGAATGGCAATTTGGGGCCTTGCCGCTTAACCATTCGTTGGCTCAAGTTCATTCCCGACCCTCTTCTTTTTTTAAGCTACTCGGGCATCCTATTCTTTTTCCCTTTTATCCAATTCCCATCAATTTTATTCGCACTGTTTCAAAATTACCCCCAAAAATGTGTCATCAGGAGCTACGCTGGCGTTCTTGGATCTCCTTTTGTGCAAATTGCCGGATCGATGCGCTTACCATTTATTTCTTCGCACAATAATAAATTAATAAAATACAGAGGTAGGATAAAATTATGAGCTATAACAACGGTAATGAAGCAAGTCTTCAAAGCGGACGCCTGACCCTGGAGGATGGTAGTGTCTTTGAAGGTTATGTTTTCGGGAAGAACGGCGCCAGTGCCGGAGAGGTCGTTTTTAATACTGGTATGGTTGGTTATCCGGATACTTTAACCGATCCTTCTTATTTAGGGCAAATCCTGGTGATGACTTATCCTTTAGTTGGGAATTATGGCATTCCGCCCCACAAGCAAATAGGCAAACTGGAGCGCAATTTTGAATCATCCCGAATCCAGGTGAAGGGGTTGATAGTTTCGGATTATTCCACGGACTACAGTCATTGGCACGCGGAAAAAAGCCTTGATCGCTGGCTGAAAGAGTATGACGTCCCGGGATTAAGTGGCGTAGACACCCGCGCGCTTACTAAAAAACTCCGCGCCAGCGGCACAATGCTGGGGAAGATCGAGATTAAACGGGAGAGTGTGGATTGGTATAATCCGAATCTGGAAAATCTGGTTGCCACCGCCAGCATTGATGCACCGGAAACTTATGGAGACGGGAAAAAAACGGTGGTGTTGATCGATTGCGGCGCTAAAAACAATATTATCCATCATCTCATGAAAAGAGGTTTTAAGGTGATTCGGGTGCCCTGGGATCATGATCTCAGCGATATCCAGTTTGATGGCTTGATGATTTCCAATGGTCCCGGCGATCCGAAAATGTGCCGGCCAACCGTTGTCCAAATTCAGGAAACCATTGCCCGGAATATTCCGGTGTTTGGCATCTGTATGGGGCATCAGTTGCTGGCACTTGCTGCCGGTGCGGATACCTTCAAACTTAAGTACGGGCATCGCAGCCAGAATCAACCGGTGCTGGAAGTTGGCACGAACCACTGCCTGGTAACTTCCCAAAATCATGGGTTTGCAGTCGATGATCGGAGCCTGCCGGAGGACTGGTCTCCTTGGTTTGTCAACCTGAACGATCAAACCAATGAAGGCATCCGCCATCAGTCCGGCCGCTTTATGAGCGTGCAATTTCATCCGGAAGCGATGCCCGGGCCTGTCGATGCAGAGTATCTCTTCGATGAATTTGCCCGCATCGTAAACAGCTAATCTTGGATAGCGTTTCAAGAAATTTTTCAAACGATCTTATCAAAACTTTATAAGGATAAAAAAGTATGGACATCAAAAATAATGACATCTTAAAACCGGAAAAAGTGATCGTTTTGGGATCGGCGGCACTGAAAATCGGAGAGGCGGGAGAATTCGATTATTCCGGGAGCCAGGCGATCAAGGCGTTGAAAGAAGAGGGAATTCATACCGTTCTGATAAATCCCAATATTGCCACCATCCAAACCTCCGAGCATCTGGCAGACAAAGTCTATTTTCTGCCGGTAACCCCGGCGTTTGTCGAAAAAGTGATTGCCCGGGAAAAACCCGACGGCATTCTCCTCAGCTTTGGCGGGCAAACGGCCCTGAACTGTGGACTGGAACTTTCTAAAAATGGAGTGTTTGAAAAATACAATGTGCAGGTGCTTGGCTCTCCCATTCAGGCGGTGATTGATACGGAAGACCGGGAAATCTTCGCGCAGCGTCTGGATGAAATAGGGGCCAGTTCGGCACGGAGCCAGGCGGCGGAAAGTGTCGATGAAGCGATAAAAATCGCCGAGTCGCTCGGATTTCCGGTAATTATCAGAATCGCCTACGCCCTCGGTGGCTTGGGGTCCGGGGTCTGCCGCAGCCGGGAAGAAGTTGCAACGCTCGCCCGGAAAGCGCTATCCTATACGCCGCAAATCCTGGTAGAAGAATACCTGGAAGGCTGGAAAGAAATCGAATATGAAGTCATGCGGGATCAGTATAATAACTGTATTACCATTTGTAATATGGAAAATTTTGATCCGATGGGGATTCACACCGGGGAAAGCATTGTCGTTGCACCGAGCCAAACCCTTTCGAACCGGGAATATCATTTATTACGGGAAGTGGCAATCAAGGTGATTCGCCATTTGGGAATTGTCGGAGAGTGTAATATTCAGTACGCCCTCGATCCGGAATCGGAAGAGTACCGGATTATCGAGGTGAATGCCCGCCTGTCCCGTAGTTCTGCACTGGCATCCAAGGCAACCGGCTATCCGCTGGCCTTTATTGCCGCCAAGCTGGCCCTGGGATATGGCCTGCACAATCTCCCCAATGCAATCACCCGGGTAACAACCGCTTTCTTCGAACCTTCCCTGGATTATGTGGTGGTAAAAATTCCCCGTTGGGACCTGAAGAAATTCAGAATGGTTTCCCGGGAAATTGGCTCCAGCATGAAATCGGTTGGAGAAGTAATGGCGATTGGGCGGAAATTCGAAGAGGCTCTGCAAAAGGCCTTAAGAATGCTGGAAACCGGCGCGCAGGGATTGGTCGCCAACAACGGATTTGAATTCGAAGACCTGGAGAAGGAGCTGATGAATCCGACAGAAGAGCGGGTATTTGCCATCGTCGATGCAATGAAAAGCGGCATGGAGGTAGACGACATTCACCGCCTTTCTCATATCGATAAGTGGTTCCTCTACAAAATCGCTAACGTCGTGAAAATCGAGAATCAGCTGGAAAGGAGTGCCGGTGATAAACTACCGCCCACATTACTGAAAACCGCAAAACAAATGGGTTTTTCCGACAAGCAAATCGCCATAATTACCGGGAGCACTCAACGGAGTGTGCGGGAGTGGCGCCATCGCCATAACATCCGCCCATTTATCCGCCAGATCGCCCGCAGCATCGA
>JAUIFT010000226.1 GCA_030430345.1 Calditrichia bacterium
CGCCGGGAAATTAACGCCACCGCTTCCATTCTCGGCGCTGGCCTGTTTATCGCGGTCAATTTCTTTTCGCCCGGACATATTGCCGCGCCACTGGCAGGCATTCTCTGCACCTTAATTATCCGGCTGGCAGCCATCCGCTACCGGCTTTCCCTGCCGATGTTCATTCCGCTGGAAAAGGAGAAGTGAAGAGATGCGTAAATTTGCAGATGGGCAAATTTGCGCATCTGCCTACTCGGCCTCCAGCCACTCATCCACGCTGCGATGGCGTCCCAGGTCCAGGGTGTCAAAGCGATCCTTCCCGGGGATAATTGCAAAATCGAGGTGTCTCAGTGCACTGTTAACGGCACTCCGGGACTCTACAGGTGCCATCACGACTCTGCCATCTTTCCAGGCCATTCCCTGTTGCTCGCCGCTGCCCCCGTGATATTCGCTCTCCACATAAACGATCGTTCCGTTTTCAGAAAGCGCTTGCAATGCCGGCACTAACCCTTTCGGCAGATGAAAAAAAATGTCATAGCTTTCGTATAGCAAGGGACGTTCTTCCGGGCCAAACTGCTCACATAACTTTGACGAGAAGGGAATCATACTGATACCGGCTGCCAGAGGAATGACCCGCGAATCGGCAATCCAGGCCGGTGCTGGCGTAAAAATTTCACTTTTTGCTAACGCTGCGCGAATCGTATATCCCATAATAATTCCTCCTCGATTTTCAGCCGGCCAATATTTGTAGGCGGCTATTAAAACTGCGCAATGCATCCTTCTAATATAATGCGCATTGATCTAAAATTTGCTATCCTGTATTCAAATTTTTTACTACCTTTTTGGCGATCAGCAGAATTTTCGGGAGCAAATCCTGTAAGTGAATCGACATTAGATGATTAGCAATATTCAGGGAACAATGACTATTTTCCGCTTTCCACAACGCAGGATTCAATTGCTCGCAGCCTTCATTGGTTTGCTTGCCCTGTCATCTCCGACGCCTGGACAATCAGCGCCTTTTGATTCTCTGACGATTGGCATTAATGCAATATCCAATCCCAATCGCAATGTTTTTCACGATTTCTGGACCCCGGCAACCGGCGCGGAAGGATATGCCGCGATGCCCTTTTATCTCGGCGATATTCGCCTTGGCTTGCAATATCTGCCCTATAAAAGCGTCAGCGGCATAGAACCGGATTTCAACAGTTTATTTGGCTATTTGCAGTGGGATTCCCGCACCCGCTCATTCAGCAATGTATATGCCCGTGGAGGTGTTCGGATTGGCTTGTTTCAGATGCGCTTTGCAGAAAATAACTTTGATCTTTCCGAAGGTTTAATTGTGGAACGAGAGTTCGCTGTTGGCGCTTCTCTGGGACTCAATTACAATCTTTACAAACACTGGCGATTAAGTATTGGCAGCAGCTATGTATCGATTCTCACCGAAAAAAAAATAGAGCTGCTCTTTCTCTCATTTGGCATTAGCCGCACTTTTCCGGCGCCACAGTGGCTGAAAAATTTTCTCAAATAACAGGTCGATTGCAGCATTGGCAAAAATTCAATTAAAAAAACATCCCGTACCCTCTCCGTGGCAATTTTTCCAGCGTCTGCCGGTTGTGTTCATTTTTCTCGGTATCTGGATTTCCCCGGGTGAATCTTTCGGGCAAAGGCAGGTTATCAAGCAGGAAGATATCGCGCAGGCCGGCATTACGCGTCCGGGCGATTTGTTGGCATTGATAGAAGGATGGCATCACTACAGTCTCGACGGCTATCGCTGGTATGCAGGCAATGACCCGTTTTCGACCAATCAATGGCTGCTTTTTTTAGACGACCAGCTGCTGGCGCTGGATTTTTTCAATCTCCGTCACCTTAATGCGTTGCCGGTATCTATCGAACAAATTGACTCGCTGGTCATCACTACTGGCCCGGCTGCCTGGCAGGGCGAATATGCTGAGGCCGGCATCATGCGCATCTACACCCGACCGATTCCCGAGGGCATTGCTGCCCTCGCCCGCTACAGCAGCATCAATGAAACCGGCGATCCCGGCCCTTATCAATACACTCGTTTTCGCAGCGAGAATGTCGATGAAATCGGGCCGGATTATGCTGTTGCGCTTTCCTACGGCAGCGAGAAATTGCGAGTCCGAAGCGGGGCAGCACACCATTTCCATCCCGCCACCGATCCGGTTATTTCCTCCCGGCGCGAGAATTACCCGCAGCGCTTTCAGCGGGTGCAAATGTATCCCCTTTTTCTCCAGGCCAGCACCGATGCACTCCCCGGCAGGCATCATCTCTTTCTCGGCTACGCCGGCAGCATTCCCCCCGCCAACACCGAAAAGCCCGGCAGCGATTTGCTCTTTTTTGATCCCTTAAACACAGAAATTCCTTTTCACAGCGGCTTCCGCAACATTGGACTGAGCGGCAATATTCCGCTGAATCATCGCTGGCAAATCATTTATCGTCTGCGGCAAAGCCAAACCTCCATGGAAAAACCGGCCACGGATATTTTTGCCGATTTCGATTGGCAGATAAATATCCGTTCGGCAAAGGTGGCGATGGTTTTCAACTACCCGTCATTCAGTGGAAATATCGGCGGCAGTGTCACCGAAAATCAGGCGGAAAGCCGCTGGCTGTCCAATAATATAAACATCGCCAAATCTAACTTTTTTGGCAGGCTTCAACGGATAACTCCCGAAGATCAGCAAGAATTATTCCTAAGTTTCAACCGAATTGACGGGCAATCGTTGTTAAAAGGCTTACTCTCTTACCGTCGCCATTTTGCCGGGGGCAGCAGCCTGAAAGCGCAAATTTCCCTGTCCCGTCAGGCCTTTGCAGAAGACAACGACATCTGGTATTGGCACAAGCAGGGTTATTCCCTACTTGATGAATTGAATCTGCCGCTTTCCTTTGCGGATGATCTAAATGTCCGGCGATTTTCCCGCTTAGATTTGCAATTTCAGAAAAAAATCACTGCCAATATTCAGGGAGAAATTACCACCAGTCTCCAACAGGCAAGCGATGCCTGGTTTCCCCGGCAACAGTCTCATGGCGATCCACCACAGCCTTCGGGCACCTTGCCGATTCACATCGAAGCAGATATTTCCGGCAGCAACTTTCATTTGCAGGCGGGATTGCGGCATCAACTGAGCAAGACATTCCGGCAACGACTGTATTACCGTTTCCGTCAGCCTTTAAGCGATGGCGAAATTTTTCGAGATGTTTGGGAAACGTTCCCCATTCATAAAATAGTTTTAAAATTGGATTATACCCCGGTTGCGGGATTTGGCTTGTGGGGTCAGCTTACCTGGACCTCGGAGACGCAATGGCCGCATTTACTGCAGCAGCCACAAGTGGAAAACCATTCTACGATCGATGACAACGTTCAGTTGGATCTTGCCGCTCATAAAAATTTTTGGCAGCAGCGCTTGCGTAGCAGTCTGTTGGTTAAAAATGCCCTGAATCAAACGATACGGCATCATCCCCTCGGCGCAACATTTGATCTCAGCATTATTTTCAAACTGGCTATTCACTTGTAAGCGCAAACGCTTACTGTTTTTCCCGGCGATACTGGGAAGGCGTCATTCCGGTATGCTTCTTGAAAATGGTGTTAAAGGCGGTCTTGGAATTAAATCCGGCATCCAGGCCGAGGGCGAGGACAGTCAGGTGATTTTGGGCAGGGTCCCGCAATGCTTCCATTACGGCCTCGACGCGATACTCATTAATAAAATCGAAGAAGTTTTTCCCCAGGCGTACGTTGATGACTTCCGAAAGGTTATGCGGGGTCATCTCCAGGCGTTCTGCCAATTGATTAAGGGTAAGGTTATTAATCGTGAAAAGCTTCTCCGCTGTCATTTGCATCAGCAATTTTTCTTCATACGCCAGTGCCTTCGCTTCACTCAACCCGGATTTCTCATATCTTCGGGCATTTTCTTCCCTGGCAGTCTCGCTGCTAAGATCCTGCATTGGTCCGGCAACTTCCGGAGAAGCAAAAATTTCCGACTTCGCCAGGCTCATATATCCCATAACATATATCGATCCTGCCGCCAGTAAAGAGCTGAAATCAAAAAAGTTGGATATCTTGATGCCGAAGAGCAGCAGCACATTTTCAAGAAGAAAGATTAAGAGCATGGCAAATACGATGACGGTAATATTCCCCACCCAGTTCAACTGAATCTTTTCCACGGCAGAAAAAAAACGTTTAATATTTTGGGAATATTGGCGAATCAGCTGGATAGTTAGTCCCATGTAAATTGAGGCTTGAATCAGAATTACCCAGTTATAGACCAGGTAAATATTGGACAGGCTGCCATCACCGTCTTTAGCGGCAGGCAGAATACTTTCCGGCAATAATAAATAGCTGCTAAGGAAATATCCTTCAAAAAATATGATCGGCAGCAGATGAAGGAAATCTTCCCGGCGAAAGTTTAATCCCGGATTGGTCAGATGCCGGGCATACCAATAATGTAGCGGACCGACCATAAACGGCAGGGCGATATGAATAAAAATCAAGATTGGATAACGATGGAAATATCCCTGGTCCTCCAGGATAAGATTGAGTAGAATCAGGGAATAGATAAACATATAGGCGCCCAAATAACGGTTCGCCTTTAGCTGGTGGTGTTTATGGAAAATCAACACTGCCAGCAAAAAACCCTGGGCGGCTGCCAATAACATAAAATTGTTCAGTGATAATAACGGCATTCAATCACCCCATCATGTTCGTTTCCGAATATAGGATATTGATGCCGAAAATGCAGGGGTTTATTTCGTTGTTCGTTGTTCGTTGTTCGTTGTTTTAAAATTCAAATTCCAATCCGAAAATTGGCAACATTCCCCATTGTTGAATTTTTCCCGGTGCGCCTTCTTCCCCGTTCCAGAAATAACCGGCAATATTTTTACGGTTGTAGGCATTCCAAACGCTTAGATAGAAAATCAAATTGGATTGCTGGAAATGAAACCGGCGATCGAAACGAACATTCAGGGAATGATAGGCCGGCAAGCGCTCGCCATTAATGCGATTCGCATCAAGCACTTCCCGATTTAACGATTGCGATGCGGCCAGATCAAAAGGCGTATAGGGCACACCGCCGGCATATATCCAGCGCAAGCTGAATTCCCAGCGGGCGTTCGGTTTATAGCCCCCTTCAAGACTAAAAAGAAAACGATTGTCAAAAACCCGATTGTGCCATTCGCTCTGCGCATCCCGATAGCGGCTGCGAAAGTATGCGGCACTGGCCATCCCGTACACCTTCTCCGCCAACTTTTTCTGGACCATGATCTCCGCACCACGGGAAAATGCCCGCCCCTTATCATTCAGCTGCGCATGCTGCATAAAGAAGCCGTAACGGTAAAACAGTTCGTCCAGCACAAACAATCCCGGCTGAGAAGGATTAAGCGGGAAATGACGATAATCCTTTTGATACACTTCCGCCGTTAGCCGGGTGTTCTCGGTTAACAGATGACTAATTCCCAGAATGTAATGATTGGCGCGCGGCGTCTGTAAATTTTTATGCGCAGAATTTTGCCCGAGCAGCAGCAAGGGTAATTGTTGGTAAAAAATTCCGGTAGACGCATTCAGTGCGGTCTTTTCCGAGAGCTGATAATTCAACGCCAGGCGGGGAGAGAGATGAGCGTTTTCGTTATAGGAGAAATAATCTCCCCGTACGCCGGCGGTCACGCCGAAACGGGATGTTAG
>JAUIFT010000227.1 GCA_030430345.1 Calditrichia bacterium
GTAAAGCCAGCCGCAGCCTGACGATGGTGCTCACCCAGGGATATGCCCCGATGGAGCAATACAACGAGAAGGGAGAGCGGCAGGGCCCCTGGAGCGACCTTTACGCACTTGGCGCCGTTATGTATCACTGCATCTCCGGAAACCCGCCTCCCCCGGCGCCGGAACGCCTGGTCGAAATTTATGGTGAAAATGATCCCTATAAAAAAGCGCTAGATATCGGCAAAGGAAAATATTCCGAAAACTTTCTCACGGCAATTGACCGCGCCCTGGAAGTTAAGACCGTCGCACCCCGCCCGCAGAATGTTGCGGAAATGCGCAAACTGATTGGCGAAGAAAAAGCCACTGCTAAACCACCGGTAGCCCCTCCGCCCCCGGAACCGCTGAAAACTTCTGGTGGAAAAACCTGGAAATTTTTCACAGTTCTCTTCGCTATCCTCGCGGCGATACTTGGCATAACTACCTACGAAGGATATTCCGAAGCGGAACGTTGGGAAAGCAATTACTGGAGCGCCAATTACGAAAAGCGGGAGCTTACCAACAACGTCAGCTCGCTGAATGAAGAACTGGAAAAGATCAAGGAAGAAAATCAAAATTTGCAGGGACGGAAAATTTCCTACCCGCGGATAACCACCTTTCCGTTAACCTTGACCAAAATCGAATTTGCCAGCTGGGACGGCAATAACCTGGTCAACAGTTATGGGAATACGCTGTATTCGAACAATCTGAATTACATTTCGCCAAGGATTCATTACTCGACCAATATTTTCTTTAGTGCCGGCAGCAAAGATATCTATGTCAAACTTTATCTTCCCAACGGCACTCTTTCGACCGGCGGTACCTCTCCAGCCGGATATAGTTATAAATCATCTTTATATATCGCCGCTAACAGTACTAATAAAATGCTTGAATTAACCCTTTGGGGAACCGATAGCGGCGGTTATTTTGACCGTGGCTGGTATCGCTTTGAAGTATGGTACAATAGTGGTTGCATCGGCACCGCATCTTTTTTTGTCAATTAAGCAGTGCCTTGATCGGATAAATTTTATGTTCGCAAAGAAAACGAACGATTTTTATGCCAGATAATCATATACATGCACTCCCGGTTGGCAGCCGCCTGCGGGAATATGAAATTCTCCGGGTGCTTGGTGTCGGTGGTTTTGGCATCACTTACCAGGCCCGCGATACCAATCTGCAGCGCAACGTCGCCATCAAGGAATATTTCCCCAGCGAGCTGGCCGGCAGAGATGGCAGCAGCAGCCGCATCGTTCCCCGATCAAAGAAGCAGGAATCGCTGTTCGTAGAAGGTGTGACCGGATTTATCGAAGAAGCCCGGGCAATTGCCCGCTTCAGCCATCCCAATATTGTGCGCGTGCTGAACTTCTTTTCCGCCAATGGTACCGCCTATTTTGTGATGGAATTTATCGAAGGGGAAAGTCTGCAGCAGTTGATCAACCGGCAGGGGACGCCGATGCCGGAAACGCAGTTGGAAAAGATACTCCGTGCTGTATTGGAAGGTCTGAAGGTTGTTCACAAACAGGGGATGCTCCACCGGGATATTAAACCGGACAACATCTATTTGCCGAAGCATGGATCGGCGATATTAATTGATTTTGGAGCAGCGCGCTACGCAGTGGGCAAGGCAACCAAAAGCCTTTCCCTGGTGCTTACGGAAGGGTATGCCCCCTATGAACAGTATCAAAGCGATGGCCGCCGGCAAGGTCCCTGGACCGACCTTTACGCACTGGCCGGCACATTATACACCTGCATTACCGGAAAAGTGCCTCCGAAAGCCCCGGACCGGGCAGGCTTCGATGATGCCCCCGATCCCTTCCAGCCGGTCAGCCGATTAGCAGCCGGGCAATATAAAACCGGTCTGCTGGCAGCTATCGATGCGGCGATGACTTTTTCTTTCCGAAAGCGCCCGAAAACCATCGAAGCCTTCGAAAGGCTCATTGAAAAGATGCAGCAACCGTCTTCCCCGCCGGCAGCGCCAGCGGCAGAGCCAGCCGCCGGCGAGGAAAGCTATTACGAAGAAGCGTTTAGCGCCGATGATATTATCGAGTTTTCCGCACCGCCGGCGCCTCCGGAATACATGCTACGGCAGGAGGAAAACACGCCCACTCCCCCGCCACAGCAGAAAGAAAAGGCAACGCCGAAGCGGATGAAGGCGAAAGTAGAAAAATCCCCAAAGGCGCCGGCTTCAGCACCGAATGCCCGCCTGAAAAATATTGCCATCGTTTTTGGCGTTCTGATACTGATTGCGGCAATTTGGAATATCTCCCGGCAACCGGCAACATCGGCCGCGAGTAACGTCTCTTCCCCATCCGAGGAAAAACGGCCGCCCCTGTCCAATGCCAGCGTGCGGGATTTTGTTGAAAGATATGTTTCCGTAGCCAATGCCGGCAATATTTTCTTTATGCTGAACATGTATCACGACCGGGTGAAATTCTATGACAAAGGGTTTGTCAGCAAGAGCTATATCGAGAAGGACAAACTGAATTATTACAAACGCTGGCCAATCGTCAGCTATCGTCTTAATGGTGGCATCGATGTCCGCCCGGGCAGTTCGCAGAATAGCCGGCGGGCGGTTTTCAAAATTAATTTTTTAGTGCGCAATGAAACTGAAAACCGGCAGGTCCGCGGACAGGCGGAGAGTCAGTTGGAAGTTCGCCTGATTAATGGTGAGCTGAAAATCGTGGCAGAATCGCAAAAGATACTGAAACGGATCCAATAAACTTGCGCCGGATAATTGTATTAATCAGTTTTATTTGTTTATTTTGGGGGGATACGGACGGAGATGCAACACCTCCGGAAAAACCTTTTCTGATCGCAATCGATATCGGTCATACCCGATCGAGTCCGGGTGCCATTAGCGCCAGGGGAAAAACAGAATTTGATTTTAACCGGACGTTTGCCTGGGAGCTGCAAACAGTATTGACGGACAGCGGTGGCATCACAACTGTTCTTATCAACGCAGACGGCAAAATTGGCAGCCTGCAGCAACGAACTGCCAACGCCGGGAAGGCCGGGGCGGATTTTTTTCTTTCCATCCATCATGATTCCGCCCAGCCGAAATATTTTTCCAGCTGGCAATATAACGGCAAACAACTTCGCTACAGCGATAATTTTCAGGGCTATTCTATTTTTTATTCCGAAAAGAATATTGCCCCGCAAAAAAGTTTTGGATTTGGGCAGTTGCTGGGAGGCCAGTTACAAAAAGACGGTTTTAGCTTTACCGATCATCATGCGGAAGCGATCGCCGGGGAAAACCGGCCATTGGCAGATGCCGAGAACGGCGTTTACCGTTTTGATGATCTGATTGTGCTGAAAACCGCGCAAACCCCTGCGATACTGCTGGAATGCGGGGTTATCGTCAACCGGGAAGAGGAGCTGCTGCTTTCCAGCCCGGCGTACCGTCGAAAAATGCAGCTGGCAGTTCTCGCTGCTTTTCAGCAGTATTTAGAGAAATAATTCGAGGAGTTTTTTAATGAGAAGTTTTCTACTGCTTATAATTTTGTCTTTTTTACCTTTCTTTTTGGCCGCCCAGGAAGCCACGGTAGAGATGCGCCTCAGCGACACAAATGAGCTGGCATTTACCTGGCAATCCAATGGCGCTGCACCGGATGCTGTAAAAATTTCCGCGGGTAACACTGTTTTACTTGAGGATTCCATCCGTAGTGCGACGCAGTTGGAAAACTATATCCTCTTTTTGCTCGATACCAGCAACTCCATGAATCGCCCTTTTCGCCAGGGCATTAAAGCATATCTTAAGAATACCTTGCAGCAATTACCGGCCGGCTACCAGGTGGCCCTGGCTACGTTCGATGACAGTCTGCGAGTGATCAACAGCTGTACCGATAGCGACTCCCTGCTCTCCGCCCAGGTAGATGAAATCACTACCGGCAGGAAGCGCACCGAGCTTTTCGGCTGGCTGGTGAAAAGCATCGATCTTTTTCCGGCACGGACGGACATCAATAAAATTATCGTGGTATTTTCCGACGGGAAAACCACAGATATCGCCTACGACCATGCGGCCGTCGTGGCAAAGGCGAAAGAAACGCAGGTGAGCATTTTTTCCGCAGCATATCTTAATCTGCCGGAGGACCAGTATCTCCGCCGCCTCTCCGATGATACCGGCGGCTATTTTGAACGAGCAAGCAGCAGCCATGCGCTGGCGGATCGCTTTAATGAGCAGTTATTTGCCTCCGCGCGCTACCAGGGCAGCAGTTCTGTCGATCTCACCAAAACAGATGGCAAACTGGATGGCGAACAAACCATTACCTATGCATTAACTTTTCCCGATGGCAGCGTTCAAAGCGAAAATTTCACCCATACCTTTGAGGCTGCGCAGCCGCCGGCCTGGCTGGGAATCGGGGCTGGCGCGCTTTTGCTGGCGCTGTTGCTGCTTTTCTGGTTTATACGCAAACGCAAGCAAACTGAAGCCCCGGGATCTGCTGGCGAAGAAGCGCCGGCAGTGGATTTTTCCTGCCCGGCCTGTAGCGCGACACTGCCGCCCAATGCCACTCAATGCGCCAACTGCGGTAATCCTATCGATGCCGATTTATCCGCCCTCGCCTGGCTGGAAGAAGCGAAAGGAAATACCCATCCGATTAAAACAACTTCCTGTAAAATTGGCGCTTTGGGAAACAACGAAATTGTTTTAAATTATGAGAAAATCAGCCGTAATCATGCGATTATCGATTTCAAGGACGGCCGCTTTATTTTAACCGACCGTAACTCTGCGAATGGCACTTTTGTGAATGATAAACGGGTAAACAGCACAGAATTGAATCATGAAGACATCATTCGATTCGCCAATCTTCACTTTCAATTTCTGATTAATCCGTTGATAAAACGCTCCTGAGAAACAGGACGATAGCAAAGGAGGGCATCATGAGTTATTGCACTATCGGCCGCCGGGATGTCGGCACTGCAGCAATATTGATAGACGACAGTACCGTTTCTTCCCGCCATGCGGTGATCTACCGAAACGCGAATGGAAATGTTTGCATCCGCGACGAAGGCAGCCGGAACGGCACGCTGATCCGCCGTGGTCAGCAATACTTGCCGGTGAAGGGCGAAGAAGAAATTTTTTCCGGAGACCAGGTTTATTTTGGCAAAGCAATGCTCAGCTATGATTATCTGCTAAATGGCCTGAAAGAATGGCAAAGCGGCCGGAAAGTAACGCCATACGAGCCTCAGACGCCGGAAGAAAAAAACATGATCCGCTGCTTCAATTGTGCGAAGCCGGTTTCTAACAAGCAGAAGCGCTGTCCCCATTGTGGCGAAGATTTGACACTTTAAGAGGAAACGAATATGAAGAACAAACCATTGAGCCGCGGCATGATCGCCTGGATCATGATCGGTGTGGCAATTGCCTTTCTGGTTGTCTCCCACTTCCTGCCTTTGGGGGATAATCTGAAAATGATTATCTTCGATTATGGCGGCGATACCTATCCTTTTTCGATTCAAAATATTATGTGGATCGTCTTTTTCATCGGATTTGGAGAATTATGGTATCGCATCCAACTGACCAATGCGCTTGGCGATGAGCTGAACAACAAGCTGCTGCCGGAAGATGATCACGCGGTATTAACCCCGAAAGATTTGGGAGAGTACTTCCGGAAGGTGAAAGACAAAGACGATAGCGGTCTGGCCGGCTTG
>JAUIFT010000228.1 GCA_030430345.1 Calditrichia bacterium
CTTTTTAACAGTTGCGAAGTAACTGATAGCGAAGACTTTGAATCGGAATATTTTGTTGAATCCTATCAGTTTGCTATGGAGCCGCTGCAGCCGGTACGCTTATCCCAGACGGTTGCTTTCGATCAAGCCTATAATTTTGAAGCACAGGCAGTGAGAAATGCCAGTGTAAAGATTTCCATGCTTGATAATAGTGGCAATGTTGAGCAAGTGCTGGATTATGCCGAAACGTCACCGGGCGTATACATGCCTGCTGATACCACCCATCGCGTGCAGCCGCGCGCAACCTATTTACTGGAAGCGCTGGTTCCCGGAGACGAAAATGTGCTGGTGCGCTCCCAGACTACAATTCCCGATACTTTCCGGATTGTCAACACCAATGCCGATACCCTGGTTTACCAGGCCACCGATCAGCTGGAAATCGTTGTTACCCAAAGTTTTGTGGCAGGGCGTCAGAATGTCTTTGTATTCTCGACCGAGGCCTTCGATATCCGCTTTGATAATCTCACACCGCTCTTCTTCGACTTTCTTGAAGAAGATGAAGACGATCTGGAGGATTTCCGGGTGAACGAGTCGCCGCCGGTAAACGAAGGAAATTATGATCTCAATCCGGATGGCACCCTGACGATTAAATTGCCCTGGTTAGCCGTGGTTTTCTATGGGGACAATAAGATTACCGCGAATGCGATTGATGATAATATTTTTGACTTTGTTATTGGCAGCGAGTTGCAAGTGAATCCCTCAACATTATCGCCGGGAGAGATTCCCAATATCGTTGACCATGTCGAGAACGGCACCGGCATCTTCGGCAGCTATGCGCGGATTACGGATTTCATCTACATTCAGCGCCAGTAATTCCAGTAGCAGTAAGCACCTGGCAGTAGCAGGGGAAAAACTTTTAGACCGAGTCGCAAACTGTCCGGATTTCCTGCCACTGCCTATGGCCCGCTACTTTCAACTTCTCCATACAGTTCTCTCAGTTGCAATAACTCTTCCTTCAACGCTGAAGTAATCGCTTCATTTCCTGCCACCCCGTAAATATTGTTCAACTCCGCGGGATCCTGCAGCAGGTCAAACAGCTCCCAGGTATCATCATTGTAGTAGTAAATCAATTTATGTTGGTAGGTGCGAACGCCATAATGCTGCTTGACGCTATGCCAGCCATGGGGATACTCGTAGTAGTGATAATACATCGACTTCCGCCAACTATCCGGTGTTTGGTTGTCAAAGAGCGGGCGGAGTGAATTGCCCTGCATCTCCTCCGGAATTTCGACACCGGCAATATCCAGAAAAGTCGGGGCAAAATCGAGATTGAGCACCATGGCATCGGAGACCTCTCCGGACTTAATCATTCCCGGTAAGCGCATTACCAGCGGCATCCCCAGGGATTCTTCATACATAAAACGCTTGTCATACCAGCCATGTTCACCAAGATAAAATCCCTGGTCAGAGGTGTAGACTACCAGCGTGTTTTCCGCCAGGCCGTTTTTATCGAGATAATCAAGGACGCGGCCAATATTCTCATCGACGGCGGCGACGCTGCGCAGGTAGTCCTTGATGTAGCGCTGATATTTCCAGACGGCGAGATCTTTCCCGCTGGGCTGCTTTTCCCGGAATTCTTTCCGGATCGGATCGTAATGGGCATCCCAGGCCGCTTTCTGTTCTGGGGTCATGCGGTTGTAAGTATCCAGCCAGGCTTTCACCACATCGTAAGTGGCATGTCCGCCCGTACCGGTTTCTTCGCCGAAATCTTCCGGCATCAGCTTCATATCCATTGAGAGATACATATCCGCGACGCGCATATCCTGATGCGCAGCGGCTTCTCGTCCTTCATAATTATCGAAAAACGTTGCCGGCAATGGCAGGTCTTCATCTTTATACATCGAAAAGTGACGTGGCGCCGGCATCCAGTTGCGGTGTGGCGCTTTGTGGTGATAAAGCAGGCAGAAAGGTTTGCTTTTGTCCCGTTTTTCGAGCGTCTCGAGGGCGATGTCGGTGATGACATCAGTCGTATAGCCGGTATGACGCAGGGTATCGCCGTTGTCGATCATGGTCGGGTTGTAGTAGGCGCCCTGCCCGATCAGCACGTTCCAGTCGTCGAAGCCGGTCGGTTCGGTTTTTAAATGCCATTTTCCAACTACTGCGGTAAAATATCCGGCCTTCTGCAAAAGCTTCGGAAAAGTCATTTGGCTGCCGTCGAAACGATCGCGGTTGTCTCGCAGTCCATTGAGATGGCTATACTTGCCAGTGAGCATCACCGCCCGGCTGGGGGCGCAAATGGAATTGGTAACGAAGCTGTTCGTGAAGCGGATGCCTTCGTTGGCAATCCGGTCAATATTCGGCGTGTCGATCAACTTGCTGCCGTAGCTGCTGATGGCTTGCTCGGCATGATCATCCGTCATGATAAAGAGAATGTTCAGCGGCTTTTTCGCTGGAGGCTTTTCGACTTTGCGGGATACGCAGGATGGCAAGAGGAAAGCGAGAATCAATACAAAAAAAATACGCTTCATAACGGCTCCTTGTAAGCAGTTTGCATGAAGCGTAATTTATCGAATTTGGCGATGATAGGCAAATGAAGCGCGTGCGGGCAGCTTACATCTCTACAAAAGCCAAACAAACCGGGTTGGGCATCGGCGTGGTAATCCCGCTATTCTTCAGCAAGCCATTGGCGGGATTGATCCGGAATGTGGTAATGGTATCGCTGTCCTGATTGCCCACCAGCAGCCAGCGCCCGGAGGGATCGAGATTGATTTCCCGGGGAATTTTCCCCCCGGTGGGCTCATGGCCGATAGCGTTGAGTTTGCCGGAGGCGGCATCGAAGCGAAAAATAGCGATGCTGTCATGGCCGCGATTGGAACCATAAACATATTTGCCATCGGCGCTGATACGGATCGCCGCACAGGAATAGGGGGCATGGGGATCGCCATCGGGCAGGGTAGAAATCGTCTGCTGATGTTTCAGGCGGCCCGCCCGGTGAGAAAACAATGAGATAGTACTATCGAGTTCATTGATAACAAAGGCATGACTGCCGCCGGGATGAAATACCAGGTGGCGGGGACCGGCGCCCGGTTGAACAGAGGCATAAGGCTGTTCATGAGGATACAAGCGCCCCTTTTCTGCATCGTAGCGATAGATCATTACCTTGTCGATGCCGAGATCTGCTACGAAAAGAAACCTTCCCGATGGATCGAAACGGGCAACATGGGCATGCGGGCTTTCCTGACGCTCCGGATTGGCCCCTTTCCCTTCATGATGGGCAATATCCGTGGCCGGACCCAGCCGGCCATCCGGAAGGATCGGGTGAACCGCCACGCTGCCGCTGACATAATGCGCGGAAACGATGTGTTTCTCAGTCTTGTCCGAAGTTAGATGGCAGGGAGCGCCCCCATGGGCCGGTTGATGATTGAGGTAGCGCAGTGCGCCACTACGGGCGTCAATTTGATAGGCATAGATTGCTGGTGTTCGCTCATCCACGGTTTCCTGTACTGCATAGAGACATTGCCTGCCCGGCGCAATTGCCAGATAGGAGGGATTGCTGATATCGTAAGCAGCCAGCCTGATATCACTGATCTTCCCGCTGTCCTGGTCAAAAACAGCGGTGTAAATCCCCTTACCGCTGCCGGCGACAAAAGAGAGCGGAACAGTGTAGGTACCAATGTATAATCTTGTTTTCTTCGCCATGGTAGTGTTTCCGGAAGTGGATCGTTATATTTCCCCGATTTATACACTAACCCCACTCTCGGCAACTTGCTCCTTTTTGCCTAAATCCTTCAGGAAACGGAGGTGAGCAATGACGGCGGAAATAACCGAGGGGTAACTAACATACATCACTGAAAATTCTTCGCAGGTTTTTTGCACGATCTTACTAAGCGCGGGATAATGAATATGGCAAATTTTGGCGAAAAGATGATGCTCGATCTGGAAATTCAATCCACCGAGATACCAGGTGGCCAGTTTGTTTTTCGGAGCAAAGTTAGCGGTGGTCTCTACCTCGTGGATTGCCCACTCATTTTCAATGTTTCCGCTGTTCGGATCTGGTTCGGGAAATTCATTGCCATCGATGGTATGTGCCAATTGGAAAACGACTGACAGGGTTAATCCAAGTACCAGGTGAACACCGATCAAGGTAATCAGGACGTAGTGCAGGGGATGGAAAAAGAGCGGCAGCACAAACATATAACCCACATAGAAAATCTTGGTCAGGAAAAATAAAGTCGCTTCGGAAACGGAGGGTTTAGCCAGCTTGTAATCGCCAATTTTTCCGGTGAAAAATTTCTTGAAATCGGCGTAACCCATCCAGGAAATAGTTAACAGGCTATATACCGGGAAGGCATACCAATGCTGAAAACGATGCCAGGGGCGCCATTCCTGGTTGGGACTCAATCGCAGTAAACCGCCGGTGTAAAGATCGTCATCTAATTCATGAATATTGGTATAGGTATGGTGAAGTATGTTGTGCTTTTGCTTCCAAAGCATGCTGTTGCCGCCGATAATATCCATGGTAAAACCCATGATTTTATTAACGGTTTTATTGCGGGAGTAGCTGCCATGGTTACCGTCGTGCATAATGTTAAACCCAACAAGAACAAAGCCTTGTGCCAGGGCAAATGCAGTAATGATGGCCATGATGAGCGAAGTGGAAAAGAAAACCAGCAACAGGTACGAAGCTACCAGCCAGACCAAAATAATCGCAGTTTTTAAATACATTCGCCAATTGGCATTTTTCGATATTTGCTTTTCGGAAAAATAATTATCCACTCTCTTCTTCAGCGTTTTTTTGAAATCGCCGCGTGCAGGAAAACTAATCTTCTTCATGGAAATTCTCACCCTCTAGTAAAGTTCGTAATTAAAACATTTGCAAATTTATTACAGGCAATTGCCGATATTACCTGTCAGCTTAATCAGTTATGGCAGGGGGTAAATTTAATATTCCGTATGATTGAAGCAATCGATTTAGAAAAGGAGAATGAGCCTTGATTCGCCCATAGGCTATTTTTCTCTTTTCAATGTTTTTTGATCTACCCAAAAACCGATTAAAAAATACTGCTGCCGTCCATAGCAGAATTTGCTGCAAATATACAATAAATCTTAAATATTGCAAAAAGTTTACAAAGCTGTTGGTGTTCTTTGGAAACTTTCTCTACGATTGACCTGGCCGGGAAAGAAAACTCATCGGCCGCCTGTGCTTTCGCCAACTCATCAATGAGCGGGCGCTTGGGCAATTCATACGGGAGATCGTAGAGGATGTTGATGATCGCATCGTAAAAATGTTGCTGTAGGAAAACAATCTGGCGCGCTGGGCAATACTGTTATTTGAACTTATCCCGGGAAGTTTTAACTTGAAAAAAATGGAGAGTAAGCTATGATTAAGAATGTATTCGCGGAAATCCCCGAAACACTACCGGAGGAGTTGTTTGAATCGATTCTTACCTCTCCGGGCATTCGTATTGAGCGAATCCTTTCCCGCGGACATGCATCCCCGGAAAATTATTGGTATGATCAGGAAGAAAACGAGTGGGTAATGCTCCTAAGTGGTAGTGCTATTTTGCGCTTCGCTGAAGGGGATATTCGGGTTGCCATGAAAGCGGGCGACTATTTGAATATTCCTGCCGGCGTTAAGCATCGGGTGGAAGAAACCGATCCCAACA
>JAUIFT010000229.1 GCA_030430345.1 Calditrichia bacterium
TTCAACGTGCAGAACCAATTATACCTTTTCGAAAAAGCACAGGGATTGATGAAACTAATCGATGGATCGTTAGTGCCGGCCTTTAGCGAAAATTATTTTCCGGAAGCGGAAGTTTCCGTAATGCTCCCCTACCCCGATGCGTCAGCACAGGATTCGATTTTGATTGGCACCTATACAAATGGCCTATATTTGTATACCGGGAAGGGTATAAAACCATTCCGCTCCACAGCGACAGAATATCTTAAGACCAACCAATTATCCACGGGCACTCTCCTCAATAACGGTATTTACGCCTTCGGCACAGACCGCGGCGGGGTGGTGACAATGAATGCCGCCGGACAACCGCTGGAAATCCTTTCCGAAGAAACCGGCATCAGGGACGGAGGCGTACAGGCATTATATCCCGATCGGCAGGGGAATCTCTGGCTGGCATTATATGATGGCATTGCCCGGGCAGAAATTCCCTCTAATTTCTCCTATTTTTCGGAGAATGCCGGTATTCAAAGTGATGTGAGCGTTATTCAGCGGCATCAGGATAAATTATATATGATTGGCCGCTATGGCCGCTACCGGGGCATTTATTCTCAGGATGCAAAGCCACTGGAAAACATCGCGGGATTTGCCAATACAGCCAGGATGACGCAATTCAAACCAGAGAAGGAAATAGTGACCAATTGCTGGGCGCTGCTTTCCGCCGGTAAAGACCTTCTTGCCGCGACGGATGCCGGTATTTACATCATCAACAGCAAGGGGATTTCACATCTTAAGAGCGATTGGATTTATACGCAGACCCTCCATCAATCTCTGCGGGATAGCAACCGGGTTTTTGTTGGGCTTGACGATGGCCTGGCTGTCATCGAACGGGAAAACGGCAGTTGGCAGGACCAGGGAAAAATTGCTGATACGGATTCGGAAGTCGCCCATATTGTTGAAGAGCAGGATGGTACTTTATGGTTGGAAACCTGGACGGGCACTTTATGGAGAATAACCGATATAAAGAATCAGAATTTCAGAAACCTCCGCAATATTCGCGGCAAACAATATGACGACAAGGACGGCTTGCCTAGTGGTTTTGCCTATGTAAGCACTGTAAACGGCCGGGTGATTTTCCCCACCTCCGCCGGCTTACGTTATTACGATCCGGAAAAAGATGCATTTCCATCAGACGATACTTTTGGCCCTGCATTTGCCGATACAACCCTGGAGATACAATATGTCGTTGAAGACCCACAAAAAAATGTATGGCTCTATTCTGTAAAGGAAGGAGAGGTGAATATTGCCCGCGCAGTGCCGGATAACAATGGCGGGTACGCCATTAGTCAAACTCCGTTTAAACCGATTGCCGCACTGGGAGACATCGTCTATACCATCTACCCGGAAAACGACGGTACCACCTGGTTTGGCACTTCAGAAGGCCTCATCCGCTATAACCCGGAAATTATTTCCCACAACGACATTGATTACGATGCCTACATCCGCAAAGTTAGCCTTCTCAACAGCGATTCGACGATATACTATGGCGATATTGCCTCCTCCGGCAATCGCAGCAGAAATCAACCACTGGTAACTCTCGATTATAGCGAGAATGCAATCAGCTTTGAATTCGCAGCCGCATATTTCAGTAATAAAGCCGAGAATCAGTATCAATACTTTTTGGAAGGCTTCGACCGGAAATGGTCGGACTGGCGCAAGTCGGCAGTGAAAGAACACACCAATATTCCGGAAGGAAGTTATGTCTTCCGCGTTCGGGTAAAGAATGTATATGGCCATATCAGTAATGAAGCAGCTTTCGCATTCAGCATTCTTCCCCCCTGGTATCGCTCATGGATTGCTTACCTGATATATGCCATCGGTTTTATTCTGGTAACCCTCGGGGTCAGCCGGATTCGCAATCGCCAGTTAAAAGCACGCAGTATGGTCCTGGAAAGAAGAGTTCAGGAACGCACCCAGGAAATACGCAAGCAGGCGGAAGAAATCCATATGCAGGCGGAAGAATTAAAAGATAAAAACGATGAATTAGTACGAACACAAGAAAAGCTCGTCGTTCAGGAAAAACTGGCCTCTTTGGGTTCTCTCACCGCCGGTATTGCACATGAAATTAAGAATCCACTTAACTTTGTGAACAATTTTGCCAGTCTTTCTATTGAATTGGTCGAAGATCTGGAAGCTGAGATTGCGGCGAGAAAATCCGGGAATCCTTCGGAAGATACGGAAGAATATGTTGAAGAACTGCTGAATGACATTAAGATGAATGCCGGACGCATTAATGAACACGGCAAGCGGGCAGATAATATCATCAAGGAAATGTTGAAACATTCGCGGGGCGTTGCCGGTGAATCCGGAGAAGTGATTTTCAATGAGCTGATTGATGAATACCTGAATTTGACCTATCATGGCTTCAAGGCGCAGCACCCGGAAGTATCCATTATACTCCAGAAAGATTATGATGACACTATCGGCCAGATAGAGGTTATTCCCCAGGACTTAAGCCGGGCGATTATAAATATTGTCAACAATAGTTGTTATGCCGTTCTGGAAAAACATCTACGCCTGGGCGCGGACTTTAAACCACAGGTGAAGGTAACAACTCGTAAAGAAGGCAAATGGGTGGAATTGCGTATTCATGATAACGGTGATGGCATTTCCGATGATATTCGCGAGAAAATTTTCAATCCGTTTTTTACTACAAAGCCAACCGGAGAAGGCACCGGGCTCGGCCTATCACTCACCCACGATATTATCGTAAAGGTTCATCACGGAGAAATTCGTTTAGAAAGTGAAAAGGGTGAGTTTACGGAATTTATTATCCGCCTGCCGCGCTAATCAAAATACCTAACGAGCATTTCTGCAACAGCTATCCTGGAGGGAAGTTTACCATGGCATCGCATATTGATTCCGGAGAATTTCCGGAACACACAGATGAGAACCGCGCGATTTGGGAAAAGAATGCCGATTGGTGGGATGACAAAATTGGCGAAGGGAATGATTTTCAGATACACCTGATCGAACCGGCGACTCATAAGCTGCTTCAATTAAGCGGCGGAGAAAACGTGCTGGACATTGCTTGCGGCGCGGGCCGTTTCGCCAGACAAATGGCTGAAAAAGGCGCACGGGTTACCGCGATTGATCAGAGCAGGAATTTTATCAAACGTGCCCAAAGCAAAGCGCCGGAAAATTTGAACATAAACTTTCGAGTCGTTGATGCCACGGATGCAACAGCACTCATCTCACTCGGTAAATCAACATTCGATTATGCAGTCTGCACGATGGGCATTATGGATATTCCTGTCCTTGCACCAATGATGCGTGCACTGCGAACGCTACTAAAAACCAATGGACAATTCGTTTTTAGCATCACTCATCCCTGCTTTCATTCCGCAGCGCAATCGGCTTTTGCCGAAAGGGTTGTTACGGAAGAAGGCCGGCATATTACCGTGAATAGCCAAAGACCTGATCTAAATCTCTCTATCTCATCGCGCTCTGATGCCGGTAATTTACCGGGGTTTTCGTAAAACTTTGATTGTTTGATATTTAATCCTTGATTCAGGCGCAACAATAGCATAGTTTCTTTCGTGTTTTTTGGAATTTCAGCCTGTTATAATTTCTCTCCAGTCTTGAATGCCCCGTTAATCACATAATTTTCTTAATATTTTTTATTCAAAGGAGTATCTATAATGTCAGAAAGAGTAAATGGTGTCGTTAAATGGTTTAACGATAGCAAAGGATATGGTTTTGTTACAAGTAAAGATGGACAGGAATTATTTGTTCATTTTAGTTCTATCCGTGATAACGGTGGTTTTCGGTCCCTGGAAGAAGGACAAGAAGTCGAGTTCACAATCGGAGAAGGCAAAAAAGGCCCGCAGGCGCAAGATGTTGTGGTACTGTAACTAATTACAATTCAGACAAAGTTGCAGATTAAGTAGCCTACTCCAGACTGCTTTTAGATTATGCGCATGAACAATTGTAATTTAAAATTTGTTTTAAACTCTTAATCAAAAAGGCGACACTATCCAGTGTTGCCTTTTTGATTTTATACAAGGAATAGCAGATGAATCTATATGTAGGCAACTTATCGGAAGCGGTTGTCGAATCTGATTTAGAAGAAACCTTTTCAGCATTCGGCGAAGTTTTTTCCGTCAAAATTATTCGCGATAAATTCACCGGCATGTCTAAAAAATTTGGTTTTGTCGAAATGAAGAATAATTCGCAAGCACAGGAAGCAATAAAAAAACTGAATTATAGCGAGCTAAAAGGATATGTCATTGTCGTAAATGAAGCACATCCTAAAAAAACTCAGCAAAAAAGAAAGCGGCGATAATAAAATTTCAAGAAAAAAATCAGCCTTTGCAGATCTTACCAGACAATCTGTTTTGCAAAACGAACAGTAAAAAACTCACCCCATGGGAGGTCAATACGCATGTCGGGACGGTATAGTAGCCGAGCCAGTCAATCGCTTGATAAATATCTACAGGAAATTAGTGAAGTGCCCTTGTTAACCGCCGAGGAAGAAATTGAACTTGCGCGCCGAATAAAAACCGGGGACGAAGCGGCCTTGGAAACCTTAACCAGGACAAATCTGCGATTTGTAGTTAGCGTCGCGAAACTTTATCAAAATAAAGGCCTGGCTTTAGGAGACTTAATTAATGAAGGTAATTTGGGTCTCATTAAAGCCGCCAAACGTTTTGATGAAAGCCGGGGATTCAAATTTATATCCTATGCAGTTTGGTGGATTCGTCAGGGTATTATGCAGGCGCTGGCGAACCAGGCCCGCTTGGTTCGCTTACCACTGAATCGCATTAATACCTTAAGTAAAATTGGCAAAGCGGCCTCTGAACTGGAACAGGTATTTGAACGAGAACCCAGCCCGACTGAGATTGCTGAACAATTGGATATGAAAACCCTTGAGGTTTTTGATACCTTAAAAGTGTCGGGAAGGCACTTGTCAATGGATTCTCCGTTGAAAGAGGGTGAAAAAAGCTCTTTGTTGGAAGTTATTAAAAACGATCAACAACCCTCTCCAGACTCTGAGTTATTGAATGAATCTTTAAAACTTGAGATTGAACTCGTGATGGGGACATTAACCAAACGAGAGGCAGAGATCATCCGTTTATACTTCGGACTCGGGGCAGAACACGCACTGAATTTGGAAGAAATTGGAGAGCGGTTTAATCTTACCAGGGAGCGGATACGGCAAATTAAGGAAAAAGCCTTACGTCGCCTGCGTCATGCCTCCCGCAGTAAGACATTACGACAGTTTTTAGAGTGATATTCAATATTCGATAGTAAAATTCAAACGGACGGAAAGATCAATGATTTTCCGCCCGTTATCTTTTTTCAACTATTTCAATAGCAGCATTTTTTTTACGGCCGAAAAAGAAGGAGTTCGCAACTGATAAAAATAAACCCCACTTGCTAAACTTGTCGCATTGAAAGTTATTGTATGCTCACCCGAGGATTGCCTGCCTTTGAAGAGGGTTTGCAAATGCCGTCCATGAACATCATAGACCGTTAATGTTATATTTGTTGTTTTCGGCAGATAATATTCAATCGCCGTTTCCGGATTGAAAGGATTGGGATAATTATCCTTGAGTATGAAGTTTTCGGAGACATTCACACCCCGATCATCAATAC
>JAUIFT010000230.1 GCA_030430345.1 Calditrichia bacterium
GGCCGGTTAATGCGGGATTGAGAATATTCATCCCGACGCCGCCGAAGACTTCCTTACCAATGACCACCCCAAATGAAATGCCGACCACCACCTGCCAGAAGGGAATGTCCGGTGGCAGGATAAGCGGAAAAAGCATGCTGGTCACCAAAAATCCTTCACTGATGGGATGGCGTCTCACGGTGGCAAAAAGCGCTTCCCATATTCCACCTGCTGCCAGCGTAACAATATACACTGGTAGAAAGTAAAGTGCGCCATGCACAAAGTTGTCAAAAAGACTGGCGGGGTCGATACCGACACCCAATGCCGCCATCAACTCGCCGCGCCATCCGGCGGCGGCAGCTAAACCAGAGCTTTGTAAAGCCAGATTGGCCTGATAGCCGGTATTATAGAACGCCATGAGAATTGTCGGAACAAGGGCTAAAACGACAAAAATCATCATCCGCTTTAAATCCATTCCATCCCGGACGTGCGGCGCGCCGCGGGTCACTAAACCCGGAGAGTATAAAAAGGTATCGCCTGCTTCATACAGTGGATAAAACCTTTCCAGCTTACCGCCTTTTTCAAAAAGTTTTCCTTGTTTATCAAGGATTTGTCTCAAGAATTTCACAATATTATCCTTCCCTTTCGATAATCGTTAAATTTCTTCTCAGCATTGGACCAAAGTCCAGTTTTGAAGGACAAACAAAGGCGCATAAAGCCAGATCTTCTTCATCTAACTCCAGACAGCCCAGGCTTTCCGCTTCTTCAACGTCATCGACTGCTAACGCCCGCATCAGGAACAAAGGTAATATATCCAGCGGCATTACCTGTCCGTAATTTCCACTGGGAACAATCGGTCGGTGTTCGCCATTCGTCGAAGTGGAAAAGTTAAACTTCTTTTTGGGGGTCAGTTTCGAAAGGACGATATTTTTGACAGAGAATAAATTTAGTCCCGGGTCCAGCCATCCGAGCAGGCGTCTCTCACGATCTTCCGCCAGCACAGAAATTTGCTGGTGATACCTGCCGAGAAAGCCAACAGCCTCATCCGCCGCATGTCCGGAAAGAATAGAGCCGGATACGATCCGGTTGTCATCGCCGTTCAATTCCCGGGCAGTCACATCGCTAAGGGAGGCACCGATGCGGGTTTTGATTAGGCGGGGCTTTTTCACCGCCGGACCGGCAAGGGCTACAATACGTTCTACATGAATTTTGCCAGTGGTAAACAGTTTACCAACCGCAACAACATCCTGCGCGCCAATATACCAAACGGTCTTTTGCCGGCCAACCGGATCCAGAAAATGGATATGAGTGCCGGCCAAACCAGCCGGATGGGGGCCGTCAAATTCTTCAATCGATAAATTCTCCAATTCCGCAGTCGGAATATTTGTACCGGCGGATTTACATAAATACAGCTTGCCATCGGTTAATTTAGAGAGAATTTGCAGACCATTACGAAAGCCTTCTTCCTGACCTTCAAGAATTTTTTCAACACTTGGCGCCAATGGGTTTGAATCCATCGCAGTGATAAAAATGGAATGGGGGGTGGTTTCCGGGTCGGCAACTTTTGAAAACGGCCGGGCTCTCAGAGCGGTCCAGCTACCGGATTCCAAAAGCTGTTCAACAATCTTTTCGCGCTCCAGAGAAACCAGTTCATCCGTGGTGTAAGTATTAAAGGTTATTTCCTCATCTCCGGAAAGTTCAATCACAACGGACAGAAGCGCTCGCTTCTCGCCTCTGCGAATCGCAATCACTCGCCCGCTGCCGGGGGAAGTATATTTCACAGATGGATTTTTCTTATCCGTAAACAGTACTTGCCCAAGCTTAACTTCATCAGACACCCGGACCATCATGGTAGGTTTCATACCGACATAATCGATCCCTAAAACCGCGATCGTGGAAGTGTCCTTTTGATCACGGATCACTTGTTCCGGCGCACCGGTAATAGGGAGATCCAGCCCCTTTTTTAATTTGATCATTTTTAAGCTTCCTCAGATTACCTGTTATCGTATTCACTGCAATATGTAATTGATAAATTTCTCACAAATTACCGGACAGATCAGCTTCACCGGAAAATCGGCTAAAATATAAGAGACGACTTCCGAATTAGCCAATATTAATTTTTTCTGTTAAAACTACCCTTATCATGGCCGTGCACTTGCCCGTTTTTGAAGTTTTCCTCATTCGACTCGCTTCATTTCATCGGGTATTTGCACTGCCCGGCGACAAGGAATTTTCAACTACATTATACTGTCTCATTCATGAAAACGATTGCTACTATTATGATTAATAAATCGCTCGATTACAACGCCAATTTCTTTTGAAAACGGAAACGCTAAAGACTGCCTTTATCTCCCGATTCGATTAATTTACTGAAAAAAAAAGTTTTAAAAAAGTGGCACTTTCTGCCTGAAGATTTCTAACGGTTAATACTCAGCGGCGGCGATTTACCAATGCCTTAAATCGCCACTAAATCGTAACGACCTTATGCGGCCTATTTTTGACGTTTATCTATGGAATTCCTGTAAAGACATCAACTGTAAATGAGTGCCCAGCTAAACTGGCTGCAACCCCAGAACATTTGTTAGAATGGCTTTCAGCCTGGTGCGCATCATCAAACTATTGGCGGTGGCGGGAAAGGTTTCCCCGCTAAAAAATATAAAGCCTTATTCATCAGCAAGTTGTAATTATTACTGTGACAAAAACTCAGCAGTGTTTTCCGTTCCCTTTTAACAATTGTTTTGGATACCGGTTTAAAGCGGGGCTACGGGAGGAAATTCACCAGATCGTCACAGAAATCTGTATGACTATAGTTTTTATTACTCCTGATTTTTTAGATGCCCTTGATACAGCGGACGAACTCATTTCCTGAAAGCCGGAGAAATTCTTTTACACCGCCCTATCGGGATGATTCTTAAAGATGTCCAGAATAGCGAAGTGGAACAGATTTTTCGTGATCTAAGCTCCGCCTCCGAACGCATTCTGGAAATGATGCAGACAGAAACGGCGACAAAGAAATCGATTTAAGATCAGAACAATATTTCCGGTTATGCTCCCCAATCACCTTGTTTAAAACGTTTCAACAAAAGGATACTTGATAAAATAGTGAATCATAACAGTTAACGGCGGCGCCGAGATTCTATCGCCGGCGGCAGAAAAAGTGCCCAGGGCCGGTAGCGTATTTCTCGCCAGTAGGCGCTGGCGATAGCACCAAACTTACCGAGACGTATTCCTCGCGAGCGTACCGCGACATTGAGCGCAAGAACAAAGCTAACCGTCAAATTTACCACACCAATCAGCAGCGCAAATAAAACGAATTCAAGAAAAGCCCCTATTCCCGGCCAGGTAACGGTTGATGCAAACCCCACATTGGCAACCGAGAAAGCGACGTGGCGGATATCCAAAGGCAATCCGAGTATATAACCGAGGTAGGCGGTCGCGCCAAGCATCACCCCAAAAAAGAAGTTCCCCCAAAGCGCGCCAAGGTGCTCGCCGATATAGTCGGCGAAGCGGCTGCGCAGCTTATTTGGCATGATACGTTTTAGCAAGGGATGCTCCCGAATGCGGCCGGGCAAATCCAAATAGAGGCATCGATTGTCAAAATAGCCGGCAACCAAACCGGAGAGAAACAACCATACGCCGGCAATGGCCGCATAAAAAAGCGCCAGACTGGTGATGGGATTTTGCGCCTGCATTAGTTCCGCTGCTTTAGCCGTATCAGTAATCGCACTGCCAAGGAACGAATTAATGCCAGCGCCAATGAGCAGTGCAAATGGCAGCGCCGCCGCGACGTTGCCCAGAATCGCCGCAAATTGAGAGCGCCCAACCTTTATAATAAGTTGCGCAAGCTCTTTGCGGTCGATCGAGCCGTGATCGGCATGTTCCAGCTTTTTCGCAATGTAGGCGGCGGTCATGGCCGGTTGTTTGGTTGCTACGGTAAAGTGGAGCACATGAATTAGCATAAACCCCAAACCATAGTTCATACTGACCCAAAATGTGTACCAGCCCATGATCAGGTCCAACTTGCCAATGTGAATTTTAATCAGCGCCATTATTGCAATAAATACCCCTGCCCCAAATCCGCTGCCGAGCATCCGTATATATTCGCGGCGATTTTCGGTAACGTAATGCTCACCGGTTTTACTGGCGTGATTGGTAGTACTTTTCGCCAACAAATAAGTCGTTTGCCGAATTAAGCTGGTGACGCTGCGCTCAGTATTTAATTCCGCCACAAATTGCCGGAAAAGCGCCAGGCATTTCGTTCTGAACGCCCCCGCTTTATCCTCATCAAGAATATCCAGAAGCTTTTGGATACGCGTCAAAACCTGTTCCAGGCGCTCCAGGAGGTAGGTTAGTTTGAGGTCATTTCCTTTGCTTAAGGCTAATTGCCGAAATCCCTGTAGCTGCTCATCACATTGATTTAGCATAATCCAGGCATGGGCAGCATCGGTCTGTTTTTCCTCCACGGTAGGGATCAACCGGGAGCGATACGCCGCCACAAGCTGGCTGATTTCCCGTTCCTGGGCGATGAAATTCGAATCATACTCTACAATGTCGGGATTCAACCGCAACAGTTCCGCTTCCATCTCTTCCGCCGCCAGCCAGATCGAAAGCATTTCCAACGCATACAACGCCTCGCTCAGCAAATGGTCTTTCACTTCTTTATTATCCGTTTCCGGGATAAATGCAAAGAAAAGCGTCATCCATACATCATCCGGCAACGCCTGCACCCATTTATGGTCAGCCGCTTTATTGAAGATTTGTTCCAGTAAATTTTTCGCACTGAAAACAACCGGCGGTTTCGGCATAAGCAGGTCATAGACGCGCCGCCAAAATTCATTTGCAAAGCTCCGGCGCGGCAAAATGCCCGTGTCACTGTAGAGCGGGAGAAAACGTAGATCGATGATAAATGTGCGCACTTTCTCACGAATGATCGCCGCCTGTTCAGGATTTGCATTCATCGCTTCCGCTAAACCACGCACCTTCTCTGCAACAGTGTCAATTTGTGTTGGATTTTGGGGGCGTAACCAGGCAAACAAATCACAAAGCAGGGTACGTTCGTCATCCGCCTGCGCCAGTTCATTGAGAAAAAAATCAGGGTTATCTGTCATTGTCCTTATCACCAAACCGGCAGCGTCTCCAGCTTTATTGGGGTGTAGTATATTTCAGGCATCAAAAATTGGTAAATGGTAAGACAAAAATATTTGCTAAAAGCGGTAGCACTGAAAAGATCAAAACTAAGCACTCAGCCTTCCATTGCCCATTTGCTAATATACAAATGAGTAAAGGTATCAGCAATAGAGCGTTGATTTGTTTATTAGGGTGTGTTGACAATTACCAAAAACTGTGTGGCCCTTAAAACCTGGTCAATATCACGGCATTGCCCTCTATGTTCACAGTACCTTTGCACTGATTATTGCCCGGGCCGCTTTTACGTATAAACAATAAAATCCCGTCCCGGGCTTCATTCTGTCAGGCATCATTTTTCTGCTGGCAATCTTCGCATGTGTGATTTTACACGAATTCGGATATGCATTAATGGCACAAAAAAGATATTATTGTTTATTCTATCGTCAGTGATAGATTATATCGCGCTGTGGAGCATACCCTGGCCGGTGCCCAGCAAGATTTTCCGGTGATGGCAGAAGATC
>JAUIFT010000231.1 GCA_030430345.1 Calditrichia bacterium
GGTGGCGCGCGGACATATCATTGGCGATAGCGTCGGCATGCTAAAGTTGATTTTCCACCTGGAGACCCGCGAAGTGCTCGGTGTTCATATCATCGGCGAGCGCGCCAGTGAATTGGTGCATATCGGACAAACCGTAATGGCCTTTGGCGGTAAAATCGATTATTTCGTTGATACGGTATTTAATTATCCAACCCTGGCGGAGTGCTATAAAATTGCGGCTCTGAATGGGGTAAACCGGTTGGCGAAGTAGAGGCACTCCCTGACAGTCGTTTATGGCTATTCGAAGCATGACAATACTTTAGCCATCAGCGAACGGAAAGAGCGCAACAATTAGCGGAGCCATTCATGTATAATTAGCCATCAAAAAACAGTTCATTTCTAATTTGCAAACAGAAAAAGATCTTTTAAATATCAAATAGCCACATAGTTACTGCGATTGCACAGGCCGATTTTTCTTCCACTAATTATGACTTTCTGATGACCGCCGGAAAATGACTGCTTGCAGGAGCTGCGGGAAATTTATTAAAAATACAGATTGTTTCCGGAAAAATACGCTATTTGCGGGATAAATAGTAAAAATACTCGCAAATTAATGATTTACCGCAAGGTGGCGATAATGAAATAATATACATTTCAGGAGAGTTACGCTTTAAAGTTAACATTCCTATGGAGGCAAGGATGAAGAGACAGGTGTTAACAATATGCGTTATATGGGGATTCATGTTGGTTTTTGTGCAAGGGCAAACGGCTGGTTCCGGTTTGGAAGTCAGCAACCCCCGGGAATTAATCGTTATTTATGAACCCATTTCCGAGGCAACCCAGGGAGTTATTTCCTCTGCGCGAGTCGAAACGCTTGTTGATCTGAAATTACGCGAATATAATATCAACCCGAGAAATAGCCGTTCGGTGCCAGCCGGCAGCGGCTTTTTGGTGGTGCAGGTGCAGGTCGTATCTACCGCATTTTCAATTAATCTCAGTTTTTACCGGTTCGTGAACTATTCGGTTTTTAATAACGACTACGAGTCGCGGGCAAAAACCTGGGATTCCGGATTGTTCGGTCAACTATCAGAAGATGATACTGCTGACCAGGACACCGTCATTTCAAATTATCTCACCCAACAACTGGAAGAATTTATCGATAGCTTTCAGCAGGCCAATACCAGCGTGGATAGCGTTAGCAGATAAGGTTTTGCTGGATTATATCAATAGGGTTTTGTAAATTCTATTTCTACAATACATTTTTGAAGAATTGTTAAGTGCTTATCTCCCAAAAGCCTTAACTTATTATAAGTTGACTCTTCAATGTCTTTCAGAAATGGAGTTTACCTGTGAACAATTCCGAGAACATCAAGATTGAAGATCAGGATTATCCGGCATTATTCCGTTCGGCGGATCGGGCGTCTATTAAAGCGCAAAATAGTTATTTAGCAACCATTCGCTGGTATCTCATTTCTCTTATTGCCGGTGCCCTCTTTACTTTACTGGCAGACGCAAATCCCATTAACGGCATCATTGCAACGATCCTTTTTTTGGGATCATTATTTCTCTTCATTTTTCAGCAATCCCGCAAATATGATACGGTATGGTATAATGGCCGGGCGGTGGCAGAATCCGTAAAAACCCGCGCCTGGCGCTTTATGATGAAGGCAATACCCTATCAGGAATTTGATTCATTACAGGAAGCCGGCGATGTGTTTAGCAAGGACTTATTTGAAATTCTCCAGCAAAACCGCGAGTTAGGTCCACATATCGGGGGAGAAGTTTCCGCGGGTGATCAGCTAACAGAAAAAATGAAAACAATCCGGGCAATGAATTTCGAGGAAAGAATAGGGATTTATCAACGGGAGAGAATCGACGATCAGCGAAATTGGTACGCCCGCAAATCAGATTTTAATAGTAAAACAGCCCAGAGATGGTTCATTGGCCTGGTAGCGATTCATGCGCTGATCATCGCTTTTTTGCTTTTCAAAATCTACGAACCCAGTTGGCGTTACCTGCCCATTGAAACCCTCATCGTTGCTGCCGGCGCAATGCTTACCTGGATTCAGTTAAAACGCTTTCAGGAATTGGCCACGGCTTATGCGCTAGCCGCTCATGAGATTGGCATTATAAAAAATTCGATTGCCCGGGTTGCTAATGATGACAATTTATCGGATTTTGTGCAGGATGCGGAAAATGCTTTCTCCCGCGAGCATACGCAGTGGGTGGCACGGAAAGATAAGTAGTAGCAGTAATGCGAGTCATAAGTTGAGCATTAAAGCAGATGAATATCCAATATCCAACGCTCAATTTCAAATTTCGAAGGTAAAAATGACCGAGTCTTGCAAATTTTAAGATTTTTTACTTCTTCAAAATTGGATATTGAAAAGTAAAATTTCTCAAATCGTGATTGGCATTAGCTAGTTGTAACAGTCGGCAGTATGATTCTCCTGCCAACTGCCACTTCATTTTTAGATAGCGACCAGTTCGCCGTATAACGTTTCCCGTTGCTGCTTAATTTGTTCCGAGGCAAGATACTCCTCAAAATTTAATAAACTGTCAATAATGCCATTCGGGGTGATCTCGATAATGCGGTTCGCCACCGTCTGGATCAACTGGTGGTCATGGGTGGTAAAAACCATGCAGCCGCTAAAATCTTTCATCGCGTTATTGAGAGAAGTAATTGATTCCAGATCGAGGTGACTGGTCGGTTCGTCCATCAGCAGGAAGTTTGGCTTACGGAGCATCATTTTGGAAAGCAGGCAACGCACTTTCTCGCCCCCGGATAACACGCTGGACTTTTTATACACTTCATCTCCGGAAAAGAACATCCGTCCCAGAAAACCGCGGATAAACTGCTCGTCCTTCTCCTCGGAAAATTCCCGCAGCCAGTTAATCAGGTCCACATCTTTTTCCTCGGAAAAGTAGCTGTCGTTATCATTGGGCAGGTAATCGTACGTAATGGTTTGCCCAAATTCCATGCTGCCGCCATCGGCAGGAATGTCGCCGGCGATGACATCCAGCAGGGCAGTTAATGCGGCGGAATCACGCCCGAGCAGGGCAATTTTGTCACCGGGATTAATGGTAAAGGTGAGATTGCTAAAATATGTCTCGCCATTCAGGCCATTTTTGCTGAGATTCTCAATTTTAAGAATACGATCGCCTGGCTCCCGCTCCGGCTGAAATTTGATAAACGGATATTTCCGGCTGGAAGGGCGAATCTCGGCGAGATCCAATTTCTCCAGGGCTTTTTTCCGGCTGGTCGCCTGGCGGGATTTCGCCGCATTCGCGCTAAAGCGTTGAATAAAGGCGAGCATCTCTTTGCGCTTCTGCTCGATCTTTTTATTCTTATTTTGTAATTGTTTGGTAATCAACTCACTGGATTCATACCAGAAGGAATAGTTCCCGGTAAAGAGGCGAATATTGTTGTAGTCGATATCAACGATGTGAGTACAAACCATATCGAGAAAATAACGGTCGTGGGAAGCAACGATAACGGTGTTGCGGAAGTCTGCGAGGAAATCCGCCAGCCAGGTAACGGTTTGCGCATCAAGGTCGTTTGTGGGCTCGTCAAGAATGAGAATATCCGGCTCTCCGAACAGTGCCTGGGCAAGCAGCACTTTCACTTTTTCTGAACCGGTCAATTCCTTCATTTTTTTATAATGATCTTCTTCACGGACGCCGAGGTTGCTGAGAATTTCCGCGGCATCGCTCTCCGCCAGCCAGCCTCCCATCTCTCCGAACTCGTTCTCCAGCTCAGCGGCGCGCAGGCCATCTTCTTCGCTGGCATCGGGATTTTCGTAAATGGCATTTTTTTCGAGCATAATATCATACATTTTTTTATGCCCCATAATGACTGTGCTAAGCACTTCTTCTTCTTCATATTCGAAGTGGTTCTGTTTCAGCACGGCCATGCGGTTACCGGGATCAATATTCATGTGACCGCGGGTTTGTTCGATTTCGCCGGAGAGTATTTTTAGAAAGGTCGATTTACCCGCACCATTGGCACCGATAACGCCATAGCAGTTGCCCCGGGTAAACTTCAGATTGACGTCATCAAACAAGATGCGTTTGCCAAACTGTAATCCTAATTCGCTTATTGTAATCATTTTATATTCCGTTTCGATAAAGTGTTCTTATTCAGATCGCCCGTCAATCGGGATGTATCGCCTTTTTGAGAGGCGGCCAAAGATATAAAATTTTCCGGGAGGAAGTAATGATAAAAAATAATTCTTGAGAAGATTATAAATTTAATGGGCAGATGAGCAAATCTGCAAATGGGCAACGAGCAACAATCAACGAACAACGAACAACGATCAACGATTTCTTTCCGTAAGATTCTCCAAGCTATTGGATAAATGCGCTAAAAGAATTAATATTGCTAAAATTGAGGGGAAACGAATCTGCCGGAAATTGGGAAGCTGGCGTTTGTTGAATCTTCTTATTAACCGAGAGGCATTGTGATGAGGAAATTAATTTATCTGGTCATTTTGGGGGTAATCGCATTTGGTTTGTTCAGTTGGGGAACCAGCTATTATAATAATTTTGTAACCCTGGACGAAGGTGTGAATCAGGCCTGGGCACAAGTGGAAAATGTCTACCAGCGCCGCTACGATTTGATTCCCAATCTGGTAGAGACGGTTAAAGGCTATGCCAAGCAGGAAAAAGAAGTGCTCACCCAGGTAACCGAAGCCCGGGCAAAGATGGGCGGGATGGTCAATGTCGGCCCGGAAATTCTTAACGATCCGGCGGCAATGCAGCAGTATCAGCAAATGCAGGGCTCGCTGGGCTCCGCATTGCAGCGCTTGATGGTTGTTGTCGAAAATTATCCTGAACTGAAATCCGACAAGCTCTTTCAGGATTTGCAAACTCAGTTGGAAGGCACGGAAAACCGCATTTCCGTGGAGCGCCGCCGTTTCAACGAATCGGTGCAGAATTATAATGGTACTATCCGCCGCTTTCCCGCATCACTGATCGCCAGTATTACCGGTTTCTCGCAAAAAGCTTATTTCCAGATGGATCCGGCTGCAGAAAAGGCACCGCAAGTGCAATTTTAGGATTTGCTAATATTTAATCACAGATGTTATACACGCATACGCAATCTTATTTAGCGGGTAATGGTTGAATACTTTTTTCTGCCCGCGAAACACGCAAAAAAAAGCTGATTAATGTTGGGGTTTCGTACTATATCGAAACGAAAGATCTTTTATATTTGGTTACAATAGTTTCGCGTGTTTCGCGGGCCCATTTCCAGATTATTTAGATCTCCGCGTAACATGGGTTAATTATCTGAAGTAAAGAAAAACCGCTCCTATGAAATTAAACTCTGGCAGTTATAATAAAAAAGCTGTCCGCTACTTTTTGTACACGCTTCTCTTTTCCGCAATCCTGGGTAGCAGTGGTGCTAAGTTGCTTGCCCAAAATGCCGGGGAACCGTCCCCCGGTATACCGGCAAAGCCGGATAGTTGGATAAACGATTACGCCGACGTGCTAACCATGTTCGAAGAGCAAGGGTTGAACAAAAAGCTCTCCAAACTGGAATCGGAAACTTCCACTCAGGTTTTTGTCGCGATCTTCAATCGTATCCCCGAGAATTATGCGCTGGAAGATTTTACCACCCGCCTCTTCGAGCAATGGCGCCC
>JAUIFT010000232.1 GCA_030430345.1 Calditrichia bacterium
AATCATTTCCCGCCTGAAAATTATGGCCGATATGGATATCGCGGAAAAACGGCGGCCTCAGGATGGACGCATACGGATGAAATCGAAAGATAAGTATACTGATATCCGGGCCTCAACATTGCCCACCGATTTTGGTGAAAAAATAGTGCTGCGCATCCTTGATAAATCTGCCCTGAATCTTTCCCTGGAAAACCTCGGCATGCCGGCGTATGCGCTGGGAGCGTATCGTCAGCTGCTCTCCGCGCCCTATGGAATGGTGCTGGTGACCGGCCCAACCGGTAGCGGGAAAACTACCACGCTCTATGCCGGTCTCAACTATATCAACCGTCCGGATATCAATATTCTTACCATCGAAGATCCAATCGAATACAATCTTTATGGGATTAATCAGACCATGGTCAAGCCGGCGATTGGATTATCCTTTGCATCCATTTTACGAACCGCGCTGCGGCAAGACCCTAACATCATTATGCTGGGAGAAATCCGCGACGGCGAAACGGCGGAGATTGCCGTGCGGGCCTCGCTTACCGGGCACTTGCTCCTGAGCACCCTGCATACTAATGATGCTATTAGCACCATTACCCGCCTCATCGATATGAAGATTCCCCCTTTTTTGCTGGCCGGCGCATTAAAGCTGATTCTCTCGCAACGCTTGGTGCGGAAACTTTGCCCGGACTGTAAAACGCCGGAAAAAATTAGCGATGAATTTATCCGGCAATACCGCCTTCCCGAGGCGCTTACCCGGGAAACTTTCTATACAGGCGCCGGATGTGAACATTGCAATTTTAGCGGATACCGGGGGAGAGAAGCGGTGGTCGAAGCATTACCCGTGGACGAGGTTTTCAGCGAAAGTATACTCAGTGGTGCCAGCCCTGGAATGTTGCGGGCGATAGCAAATGAAAAAGGACTGCGCTCGCTTTTTGAGGCAGCGCTGGATAAAGCCCGAAAGGGAATTACCAGCATCTCCGAAGTGCTTTATGAAACCGGTTTTTGACCGAGAAGAAATTTCTGTTCATAAATAAGCGGGCATCCTCACCTCTCCTCTGATAACCTGACTTAATATCCTTTTGCGCTGATGCACACAAATGGTTAGAAAATATGCGCCCGGTGCTGAATAATCCCAAAATTGATATCGATTCGCTTCGACCCGGTATTTATTTCGATATTTATCGGCCATTTTATTCCCCCTGAAATGGTAGACATGTTTTTATAATCCATTACCGGTTTCCTGCCATTTTTAGAAAGTCCACATTATTGTTGCCCCATTTGGTATTTTTTACCGAATATCATCATTCGTTGGTCGTTATAGAGAAAATTCATGAATTTTCTCTATAACGACCAAGAAACAACATCAATCCTAACGAAATTAAAAAACTAAAACGCATTTGTATCAGCCGTGTATTATATTACTGGTCTGTAATTCGGCCTGTTTGGGAAATCTGGGTAGATGTTTAAGGAGTGAAGATGCAGCAAGATTTGGTAAATAAATTTTTTGCAGGGTTTGTTTTTCTAACCAGTTTAATCGTTTATGGCCTGACCATGGCGCCATCGGTATCCTTCTGGGATTGTGGGGAATTCATCGCCAGTTCCTATCGCCTGGCGGTTCCGCATCCGCCCGGGGCCCCGCTTTATCTACTGGTTGGCCGGGTCTTTACGCTTATTCCCGCATTTTTAATGCCCGATATCGCCAGCCGTGTCAATTTGGTATCCGTACTATCCAGTGCATTCACTGTGCTTTTCCTTTATCTCTGTATTGTTCATCTCATCCGCCAATACCTGGAAGAAAGCGATGGCTTTTTACGCTATGTGCCCTACGCCGGCGCGATGATCGGTGCCCTGGTATTTGCATTTTCTCATAGTTTTTGGTTCAATGCTGTGGAAGCGGAAGTCTATGCCCCTTCGATGTTTTTTACCGGCGTCATCGTGTGGCTGATCTTCCGCTGGAGCGAACGCCACGAAGAAATTGGCAATGAAAAATATCTCTTGCTGATTGCCTACCTCGTCGGCCTTGCACTTGGTGTACATTTGCTCAATGTGCTTGCATTACCGATGATTTTCCTGATCGTCTACTATCGCCGCTACGAAATGACTTTAAAAAGCATGTTGCTCTTTGCCGGAGTCGGATTGCTGCTAATGCTGTTGGTATACCCGGTGATGGTTCATCGCATTCCCTGGCTGGTGAGCAAGATCGATTTTATTGGATTGGTCTTTATCATCCTCCTGATGCTCGGCGGACTTTTTTACGCCATCAACAATCGCCAGCAAATTCTCTCCCTGCTTCTTTCGGCAATTTTACTGATTATGATCGGCTATGCCTCTTACCTGACGATTTATATCCGCTCGGGATTAGATCCCAATATCGATGAAAATGATCCGGAGACCATTGAGGAATTCATTAAATACATGGGCCGGGAGCAATACGGCGAACATCATTATGACCGCGAACGCCGCTGGAAAGAGTCTGATAACGGCAAAAATTATCAGAGTGTGTCCCAGTTCTTTTGGGAATACCAAATCAACAAAATGTATGTCCGCTACTTTCTCTGGAATTTTGCGGGCATCTCGGGCAATAAGGTCGATTTCGATTTAAGTAAATTCTGGCTGATCCCATTATTGCTGGGATTAGGAGGCAGCATTTACCATTTCCGACGAGACTGGAAGCATGGCCTGGCTGTTTTTGTACTTTTCTTTATGACCGGCCTTGCTATCGTTTTATACCTCAATCAACCGGACCCCCAGCCGCGGGAAAGGGATTATAGCTATGTCGGTTCCTTTTTTGCCTTTGCCATGTGGGTCGGTATTGGCGCCGCCGCCGCCCTGGAGATGCTGGTAAAATATACCCGGAAAACCTCCGAGGGCTTGAGCAATAATCTCGGTTGGGCGTTGACTATTCTGCTGCTGCTCGCTGGTCCGGGACGGATGCTCGCAGTGAATTACAATACTCACGATCGCACCGGAAATTATGTCGCCTGGGATTATTCCTATAATATGTTAGTTTCCTGCGAAACCGGCGGCGTGTTATTCACCAATGGTGATAACGACACCTTCCCCCTCTGGTATTTGCAGGAAGTGGAAGGCATTAAAACCGATGTGCGCATCGCTAACCTTAGCCTGCTCAATACCCCCTGGTATATCGAACAATTAAAGCTAAGAGAGCCGCGGGTGCCGATTTCCCTCTCGGATGATAAGATAGCCAACATCAATTTGGTAATGTGGCCCGAAGAACAGGAGTTTGAGGTACCAATCATTAACGCGAGCAATTGGCGGGCGGAAGCCAATCGCTACCAACTGGCGCTGGATATGGACAGCGCGTCGGTGCCGGAAAACATGAAATTCAAAGTAAAACCGAAACTAACTTTGCCGACACCCAGCGGTCAAATGGTTGGCGTGCTGCGGGTTCAGGATTTGATGATTCTGAATATCCTCACCGCAAACCAGTTTGAAAAACCGCTGTATTTTTCCTTTACAACCGGCACCGGTAACCAGTTGGATGGGCTGCAGGATTATATGCGCATGGATGGCATTCTGCTGCGAATCACGCCGTATAAGGACTGGGATATCGCCCCGGATCGCGCTTATGATCTTATTATGAATAAGTTCAAATTCCGCAATTTGAATAATCCGGATGTTCATTATGATGAAAGCACTATCCGGTTGCTGCAGAATTACCGTTCCGCCTATTACCGGCTTGCCGACCATTTTTTGAAGAATAATGACCAGGCGCGTTTTGTCAAACTGACGGAAAAGATGAATGATGTTATGCCGGCGTCGGTGATCCCCTTTAACAATCCGACCCTGCGCCGGGTAATGACCGGTCTGGCATTTATGGCCGGTATTCGTCCCCTTGAAGAGATGGAATCAGCAGAATTTTCCCTGATGGACTTACGCATCTTCGGAGAGATGGGAGAGCAATATAATTATCCGAGGGTAGGCATCCCGGCAATGGAGAAAGTGCTTGAAGCAGCGCTTAATGATCCGACACATCCAGGAATTGAAGAACAAATCCGCACTGTTTTCCGGCAGGAAAGCTATTATCGCCAGGCCTCGGAAGCTGAAAAGGAAATGGTCCGGAATAAAGCCGTGATTGAACCAGTGCGGCAGCGTCTGGTTAACATGTATGAAAAAGTTGGTGAAATCGGAAAAGCCCGGGACGTGTTAGTCAAATGGCAGCAGGAAGCACCGGGAAATCGTTTTATCAATGAAAACCTGCCGCGGATCGAAAAAAAGCTGGCAGAAGAATAGCCAAAAACGCGACGGGGTTATCGTCTACAAATAACAAGTTTTCAGATATCGGCAGAATGATCAGGAAGGGAATCGTCCCGGATGGCATCCGAAATGTGCATTCTGACCGGTTGCAAACAAGTTGATGTTATATCAACTGTATTTATTTGCTTGCGAAAATTTTCGATTTTTCTTAATATCGACGATGTTTTTTACTGGATTAGACAGACGCGCCTATGAATAACAGGGATGAGAAACCACTGGTTTCCATAGTAACACTGAATTATAATGGCAAACGCTTTTTGGCGGAATTATTCGATGCTTTGCGGGCGTGCAGCTATGATAATTTGGAAATTATCATGGTAGATAACGACTCGCATGATGACAGCGTGGCATTTGTCCGTGAGCATTATCCGGAAGTAATTATTCATAAAAACCGGGACAATTTGCTGTATGCCGGTGGTAATAATGAAGGTTTGAAGATTGCCCGTGGGCGTTATATTTGTTTGTTAAATAACGATGTTACGGTGGCTGGAGATTTTATTGAACCAGTCGTTGCCTTATTTGAGGATAATGAGCGTGTCGCTGCCATTCAGCCGAAAATTTTGGCGATGAAAGTGCCGGATCATCTGGAGTATGCCGGTGCCTGTGGAGGATTTCTCGATTGGTTCGGCTATCCGTTTTTGCGCGGCCGCATTCTGGAAACGACCGAAAGGGACGACGGGCAATATGATACTCCCATGAAGCTATTCTGGGGGAGCGGTGCCTGTCTTTTTTTACGTAAGGATGTTCTGGAAGAAACCGGACTGCTGGATGTGGAATTCGGTTTACATATGGAAGAAATCGATCTTTGCTGGCGAATTCATTTACAGGGCAAAGAAATCTGGTGCCTGCCGGAATCGCGGATATGGCACCTCGGTGGCGGCACATTGCCGCAGCATAACCCGCAAAAGATGTACTGGAATTTTCGGAATAACATCTTTCTGCTGGTAAAAAACCTGGGGATTTTTAATTTGCTATTAAGACTACCCTTAAGATTTATGCTGGATATACTGGCAATGGTTGCCGAATTCGCCAAAGGGCATTTTGGGGGAGGATTCGCAATTATTCGGGCATACGGCTGGCTGTTCAGCCATATTGGGACAATGCTTCGGCATCGCCGTATTGTGCAGCGGCAGCGGAAAGTGGATGATCGGGAAATCGCCCGGCGGATGTATCCCGGCAGTGTTATCCTGGAATATTTACTACTCGGCCGCAAAAAAATTACCAGCCTTTTATTCTACAAAAAACTGGCCCGCCGAAATCAGGCAGAATATTCTAGCGCATTTAATAAACTGTTAAAAACCACGAATTTGATAAAAACTTGAAGATAGACGGATCCAATAAAACGAGGAGT
>JAUIFT010000233.1 GCA_030430345.1 Calditrichia bacterium
ATCATTTTCAGAGCAAAGATAAGATTGACGTCGATTTTAACGCCCGGCCGCCCGCCGCTTTTCACGGCAATATCAAGCTGCTGGTCGAGCATCTCCAGAAAGTGCTGGTGAAAACGAAAAAAGCAGATCGCCAGAAAGTTCACATCCTCTACGAATCGGCCACTTCCCGCAATCGCATGGAAGATATTCTCGAAGAAGAGATGGGGCTCGTGCCGCCGATAAAATTCGTCGATGGCGCCCTGCACGGGGGATTCACCCTGCCGCAGCACAACATTGAAATTCTTACCGACCACGAAATCTTCAATCGACTGAAAATGCGCCGGAAGAAACGCAAATTGCGGGTTTCCGGCAGCCTGATCCGCAATCTGCAAACCTTGGAATATGGGGATTTTGTCGTTCATGTCGATTATGGCGTGGGGAAATATGTCGGCACGGAACGAATCAAGATTGCCGGGATCGAGAAAGAATGCATCAAGCTGTTTTATCAGAATAAAGATGTGCTCTACGTAACTTTGGATAAGCTCAATCGCATCCAGCGCTACGTCAGCGAAGAGGGTTTTCAGCCGAAGCTGACCAAACTGGGCAGCGTGGAGTGGGAACGGGCGAAGAGCAAAACCCGCAAGTCGGTGGAAAAAATTGCCCGGGAACTGGTGGAGCTGTACGCCAAACGTCTTTCCGAAAAAGGTCACGCTTATCCGCAAGACACCCTCTGGCAGAAAGAGATGGAGGCCTCTTTCCCCTTCGAAGACACTCCTGATCAGGCGAAAGCAGCGAAAGACGTCAAGGAAGATATGGAATCTTCCAAACCAATGGACCGCCTGGTTTGCGGCGACGTCGGTTATGGCAAAACGGAAGTCGCGATACGCGCCGCATTCAAAGCAGTAATGGACGGCAAGCAGGTGGCCGTTCTGGTGCCCACCACCATTCTCGCCCAGCAGCATTATATTACCTTTCAGGAACGGATGATCAACTTCCCGGTGAGCGTCGATGTCATCTCGCGCTTCCGCACCCGGACGGAGCAGAAAGCAACCCTGGAGCAACTGGCCACCGGTCAGGTAGATATTATCATCGGCACCCATCGGATGCTTTCGAAAGATGTGCAGTTCAAAGATCTTGGTTTGCTGGTCATCGACGAAGAGCAGCGCTTCGGCGTTCGTCATAAAGAGAAGCTGAAGGAGATGAAAGTTTCCGTCGATACCTTGACGCTGACCGCAACACCGATTCCCCGCACCTTGCACATGTCCCTGATGGGCGCCCGCGATCTTTCTATTGTTGACACGCCTCCCGGGAACCGCTTGCCAATCCTGACGGAAATTACCACCTGGGATCAGCAGCTGATTTATAAAGCGATTACCTATGAAATGAGTCGGGGCGGACAGGTATTTTTTGTCCATAACCGGGTGCAAACGATCGATGCCGTTGCCGGCATGCTGAAAACAATTGTCCCGAAAGCGCGCATCGGGGTTGGGCATGGCCAGATGAAAGAACAGCAGTTGGAAAAAATCATGGACAACTTCCATCATAAAAAGTATGATGTTCTCGTTGCCACCATGATCATAGAAAACGGTTTAGATATCCCCAACTGCAATACCATTATTATCGACCGTGCGGACCGCCTCGGCCTCGCGCAGCTCTACCAGTTACGCGGCCGGGTGGGGCGTTCCGATCGCCAGGCATTTGCCTACCTGATCATTCCTCCCCAGGAACGCCTGAATAGTACGGCGATTAAGCGTCTCTATGCCATCGAAGAGTTCTCCGACCTCGGCGCTGGCTTAAAAATCGCCATGCGGGATCTGGAAATTCGTGGCGCCGGGAATCTGTTGGGCCATAATCAAAGCGGCTTCATCAATGCGGTGGGTTATGATCTTTACCAGAAAATTCTTCATGAAATGGTGGAAGCGATTCAGGCGGAAACCCTACCGGAGCAATTCATCCAGGATCGCATGCCGCGGGTGGATGCCGCTGTGGAGATCGACGCGGAAATGCACCTGCCCGATGGCTACATCGTTTCACCGAATGAAAAAGTGGTCATTTACCATCGCTTGCTGAACTTGGAAGAAATGCACATGATCGATAACCTGGTAGAAGAGTTGAAAGACCGCTTCGGTCCGCTGCCAGTGCCGGCGGAGAATTTGATTGAGATGGTAAAAATCAAGAAACTTGCCAGCCGCTTATTCATAAAACAGGTGAAGATTCGTAAAGGCCAGATGACCCTGTCTTTTGACGGCAAAGCAACCGAAAAGAGTGAGTTTATCGAGAAAGAACTCCCGAAATATGTCAACCAGGATATGGCCCATCTCAAATTTGTGCAAACCGAGAAGCTGAAAGCGATCATTTCTCTGAAAGGCAAGACAGATTTTGACAAACTCGCTTTTGCAAAATACTTCTTGCTAAACATTTGAGCCGAACCTAACTTTTCGGATTTTGAAAGAGAAGAAAATCACATATAGCCGCGCAAAAGCGGCAGCAGTATGAAGGAGACTTTATGAAACTCAAGTCCATGTTTTTGGCAATCATCAGCATTACCATGCTTTTTCTTGCCTGTAGTGAAGATCCCGATGCCCGCGTGGTTGCGCGTATCGGCAACGAATCGATTACTGCCGGTGAACTTCAGGCGAAATTGAAGGAAATTTATTACAACAAGCCGCTGCATAATATCACCGAACAAGAAAAGAAAGATGCTCTGGAAAAGCTCCTCGATGATTACCGGAAAACAATCTGGGCAAAAGAGAAGGGTCTCGATCAGGATCTGGAGTTCCAAACCGTATCCTTATATAACAAGGCACGCCTGGTTGCAACTGCATTTTACGATGAAAAAATCGTTGATGGAATGATCTCTCCCGCATTGCTTGACCAATATTTTCAGTGGAATCAGACCAATATCGAATTAGCGGTCATTACCGTCGGCTCCAACCAATCCGAGCAGGTAGAAAATGCCAGAACGCTGGAAGAAGCCCTGGAAGTTGCCAACAAGCATAAAGCGGAGCTGGCAGCCAGTAATAATCCCACAGGTGCCGCATCCCGTCTCAATGAGTTCCGATTTGGCCAGGGTCATCACAATCCTTATAAACTGGGCACTTTTGGCGCTTCTGTAGATAGCTTAATTTACCAGGCGAAGGTGGGAGATATGATCGGTCCTTACAATCTCAATGGTGCTTACCTGGTTATACGGGTGCTAAGCCGCCAGCCCACCACGAACAAAAACCCGAAGCAATCCTCCAAGGCGGGCATCAAGCGAATGTTGCGCGGTAAGATGCGCGGCACTGAACAGGAACTATTCAAAAAGTATACCGAAGAGTTTATTGCCAAATACAATGGCCAGTTTCACGACGATCAAATTGAAATTTTTGCCAGGGAAATACAGCAGTGGGGAGCGACCAGCAATGGCGATGTTAGCACATTTACAGATGAAGCACGCGGTCGCACTCTCGGCTCTATTGGCGAACAAAAAATTACCTCTGGAGACCTTCTCACCATTTACAAGCAGAATTTACGGAAAGATTTCGTCCATTTTGCTGAGCCGGAAAAACTGCGGGACAATTTTGTGAAGCAGCAGATGAATCTCTTTGCCTGGTATCTGGATGGAAAGGCCAATGGTGCCGATGAGAAAAGCGATGTGAAGATGAAAGTTGCCAGGGATGTCAGTGGCCGTCTGGCGCAGCAGATTGAAAATTACCTCGGTAAACAAATCGAAATTAGCGACGCCCAGGTTGCGGCTTTTTATAATGAGAATAAAAAGAACTATTTTCAGCCGGAAGCAATAGAAATCTGGCAAATCGGTTCAACTAGTGAAGACAAAGTAAAAGACATTCTACGCCAGGCGAAAAACGGCAGCGACTTCAGCGAACTGAATCGCAATAACCGGGGAAATCTGCGGGGCAAAAAGGGGAAATTCAGTCTTGGTTTTCAACCTCGCGAAAGCACCCACATACCGGAAATTATTCAGCTGGCCTACGAAGTGGGTCCGAATCAGTTCGGCGGCCCGGTTAAAATAGGTAGCGAATATTTTATTGTTAAAACCGGCAATCTTCGCCCGGAATACACTCGCCCCCTGGAAGAAGTTGCGGTAAGTATCCACAGTGAGTTACTAAATCGTGAAAAGAGCAAACTACGCAACGAATTGCTGGACAATATTCGCAACGATTACGCTTTTCGCATCAATGAATCTGTATTACGGAGCATCGGTTGAAAGAGCTAAAGAACACCTTAATTCGCCGGTTAGTATTCCTGCTTTGTATTCTGAGCCTGACCGGCTGCGAAAGTGACACGCCAAAAGCCGGGGACATCGTTGCCCGGGTTGGTAATCAATATTTAACCCGCGACCTGGTAATATCCCTGACGCCGAAGGCGCTGCAGGCCACCGATCGGGAAGCGTTCATCAAAAGGATTGTGGAGCAGTGGATCGATAATCAGGTGCTTGCTCAAAAAGCCATTGCAGAAGGTATTGCCCTGACCAATGAGGATAAATGGCAGGTTGACAAACTGCAGGCCGGTTTACTCGGTGAAAAATATATTACCAATCGCCTCAGCAACAATTTTAGCATCACCGATAAAGATATTGAGGATTATTACCGTGATAACACCCTGGAATTTGTGCGGCAGCATGACGAGGTTCATCTCGTTCATGTGTTCTTTGAACAGCAGGATAACGCGATTTTCCGTGAGATCAGACAAACCAAAATCCTGATGGATGTTATCAAAAACAACCTCCTTGACCAACGGCAGCTCACTTACGTGATCGAACCGAATGCCGATCTCGGCTATGTGGCGGTCAACAAGCTGCGTCCGGAATTTCAAAAAGCAATTCGTGGGAAAAAGACCGGCACTATCTACGGGCCAATTAAAACCGGCGATGGATTTCACTTTCTACAAGTACTCGATAGAAAAGCCGAAGGAACCACCCGCCGGCTGGAACTTGTTGAGCAACAAATTGTAAACCATTTGAGAATTGCCTTGCGCCATCGTAAAATTCGCGCTTTGAAAGACGACGCACGTAAGGATATGTTGATCGAAACGTTTTATCAAAATGTTTTATAGTTACCGCTGATGTTTGCAGCCGAAGCAGCCCAGCGCAAATTGAATTTTGAAGGTATAAAGTTTATCAAACTATTGAGAGAAGTATGAAACGTCATTTTTTATCCAGCTTATTAATAACACTCTTTCTCAGCATCAGCTCCCCGATTTGGTCTCAGCAATTGATTGACCGTATTTTAGCCGTCGTTGGTAACGAGATCATTCTGCAATCGGATCTTAATACGTTGCTGCTGCAATGGAGTGTGCAACGCCAGGAAAATGTTTTTCAAAACCCGGCACAGTTGCAGCAGCTCAGTACGCTAATGTTGCAGCGCATGATTCAGGAAAAACTGCTCTTGATCAAAGCAGAAGAAGATACTATTGTGGCCGATCCTGAGCAGGTCGATCAAATGGTTGATCGGCAGGTAAGCGGTTTTGTGCAACAGGTCGGCAGCACCGAGAACCTGGAAAAGTATTATGGCATGCCGCTACCAAAGATCAAAAAGGAGCTTCGGAGCCAGGTTGAAAATCAACTGGTAATTGAAAAACTACGCTCGATGCGTTTCTCCGGCATTAAAG
>JAUIFT010000234.1 GCA_030430345.1 Calditrichia bacterium
ACAAGCTGTCGGAAACAGCCACAGACAGTCCCACCCGCGACCTTAACAAGTTGTAACTATTTATTTTAGTATCGCTATTAAAATCACGGTTATCAAGCTCGATGCGGTGACGAATCTCCCCGTCCAACTGCCAGTCAGTTTGCGGAAATATCGTGCTTACAAATGCCGTTAGTAGTAAAATCGCTATCATTCTCATCGTTTTCATCTTTCAGCCCTACTATAATTTTGTTGATTCCATGATTTACTTATTTCTGGAGATTAATGGCTGGCGTTCGGTGCCACAATCGGCATTGCCGCCTGCCGTTTTTCCGCTGCTTCCATCCATTGCGGGAGCAGTTCTTTCAAGAATTTTTCCTTCTCTTGGATCAGCTTGTCTACATCCAAACCGATAAATGCTTGCGCTTTTGCCTTACTGTTAATATCCGGATAAGGCACCTCCCCCTGAAAGCCTAATTTTGCCAGCAATCTTGCCAGTTTAACGCGGGCATCCTGCACCTTCACCATACCCGTAGCAACAATTCTGCTCGCTTCTACCGGAGCATGGAAACTACCGCCATGGGATGCGACTGAATAGTCCCAACGCCACTGTGCGTGCCGAATATCTTTCAGGATGCCTTGCATCTCTGTTTCGCTTGCGCCAAGATCCCAGGCCTTCTTTGCTTCCACATGGGCGCGCACCAGTAATTTTTCCAGCTCTCCCTGCGTCGATTTGATTTTTTTCTGAGTGTCAAACACGTTCGCCAGCAAGTTCTCTTTCTCTTCACGGTGGCAAACCTGGCAGGCGTTGGCTACATTGGCCAGTGGTGAGCGAATATGATGGTCGGTAAATTTCTGGCCACCTTCCGACTGGAAGGGCATGTGGCAATCCGCACAAGCCACGCCACGTTTGGCATGAATGCCGGATGTATACAGCTCATATCCCGGGTGCTGAGCCTTCAGCATTGGCGCTTTACTGAGTGCATGCGTCCAGTCTTTAAAGTTCATATCATCATAATATTTTTCCATCGCTTCCACGGACATACCATTTTTCCAGGGAAAAGTGAGGTACGGCGTGCCTTCTTTGCCAGGAAGATTTTTGTCAAAATAATATTCGACATGGCACTGGGCGCAGACCAGGGAACGCATTTCCTGATGAGTCGCCTCGTTAATATCTTTCCCCATCGATTCGTAACCCTCCACCAACGCCGGCCGGGAAATTTGTAAGGACATATTTTCGGGATTGTGGCAATCTGCACAGCCGATCGCATTGACGATTTCCGAGCCTTTATCCGCCCATTTCCCCTGGTAGAATTCAGCAACACCTTTCTCGGCCATCATGCGCGGTACGTCGGGGCTCTTACAACTCCAGCAGGTATTGGGCATCGGGCCGGTGCCCGGTCCCACCGGTCCTCCGGTGCGCAGGGTATTGTGGATATCTTCAACAGCGTAGGCATGTCCGCGCGGCTGATTGTAATCTTTTGCGAAACCGTATCCGGCCCAAAGTACTACCAATTCGGGGTTCTCTGCCAGCGCATCCCGTAATTTTGATCCGTTCAGATAAGAAACGAAGGACGTATCGGTCGTGCGCATAAATGATTCATATTGACGGGGGAAATTTTGTCCCCAAACTTCATTTCTCGGCTCATTCTCCGAAATTTCCACTTGCGGTTGATATGCAAACTGCGATTCCGCTTTCCGATTCACAACGCTGTTTACCAGCAAGCTAAGCAACACCACAACAGCTACAGTTGCCAGAAACAACAACCAGTTCTTCATCTTCTCGTTCATATTGCCCTCTTAATAATTTTTGGTTTCTTTTTTAGTATTCATCCAGCCCGGCGTTTTCGACTGCTGCTGTTCATGCACCGGCAGCGGTTCCAGGCGAAGTCCCACAGATGTAAGGCTGCGAATGCGGCCGTGAGGTATCTCCCGATGGCAATCCCAGCAGGTTCTTTCCAGGCGGCTTGCCTCGTGAGATTCGATCCAGGAGATTGATTTCGGATCAGTTACCTGATCTCCATGACAGCGAATACAATTCCCCTGCACTGCTTCCTGCCCGGCTTCGTGCATAACAATCGCCTGCGGTTCGGCACGTAAGGTAAAAATGGTGGCATGGTAAAGCCCATCTTTCGCTTTAAAGAAATATTTCTTGAAGATATTATCCTGGGGCACATGGCAGTCGTTACAGGTAGCAACTTCCCGGTGAGAACTGTGATTCCAGGTAATGAATTGCGGCGTCATTACGTGGCAGTTTACACATGCTTTCGGATCATCTGTCAGGTAGGAAGTGACGTTAGCGACATGCGCCAGGTAAAGCGACAAACCGACAATCATCCCCATCAATACCAGCACTGCATTACGCCATGGCCTGGGCGGCTTCAGCTTCCTAATCGATTTTTGTAATCCCATCTACTGTCATCCTTTTTAAGCATTTGTTAATTAAATTTTCAATGGCTTTAGCTACTGACAAATAAAATGCCAATCTTGTTTTCGCAGATGCATATATATATAAATCAGTATTTTAAGCAACTAAAATTTTTATTATTTAATAAAAAGGGGAGCCACATTTTGTTAACGAAGAACATTTTGTGGATTTAAGACTATTATAACCGAATTAATTGATTGTATATCGATACAGCTAAATAAAAACAGTCTGTACTCAGACTCAAAACGAATCTTTAGCGCTGAAATTAATTTTTAGCGGTTATCCGATTTTAATAAATTTATACTGACAGTTGCCAGCTCCGAATTGGGGAATTTGCTAAAGTGTGCCGCTACCGGCGAAAGGCCGGCCTCCCGGGCTATTTTATGAAATACATCGATTTCGACAATGTATTGATCGGAAAAACCGTGCGTGGCATCATAAGCTGTCGCGGCGGTACTACCCAAATTTTTTGCGGTAATTTCCGGGGGAATCGTATGCAGTTCTATCACCAGCAGGCCGAATTTTTCGACGTAAGGCGCCCAATTTTGCAAGTGTTCGCGCAAGTTATCTTCTACATCTGCGGTAGAAATACGCTTGCCACGAAATGCAAACGCCCCGGTGGAGGTGCTTATTCTCCCGGATAATTTAGCGGCCGGTTCCCGCCAAATTCGGTTATGATCAAGAAAAGTGCGCACGTTTAGTAAATCCCCCAATTGTATACCGTAATTATCGGCCAGATCTTTTGCCAGTGTGTCCGGCTTACCGATATCACCCCAAATTAACTTTGCCCAAATATCCGCCTGACTTAAATTGCTTCGGGTTACCGTTAATGCGGCCTGGTTGTAATCTGCCCCGACTAAAAAGAGTGGATGATCATCAAGCATCGTGCCCCGCAAAGTTTGCCGCTCGATGGTTTCGTAAAGATGGATAAGAAAAGCGCCGTTACCGCAGCCCATATCGACAATGCCTTTGGGCTGGTGTTCTATCGGCTGGTTAAACAGATCAATGATAATATCATCAATTTTCTTGAAGTAAGCGGCATGCGCCCCCCCGCTCCCCCAAACATTCATTTTCCGGTCGACATGTCTCTCTTCCCCGCCGGGTTGATTCTCCCATAAAATTTCCGGGTTGCCAAATAGCAACGCCTGCACCTCACGAAAAGTTGGGATATAGGATACCGTAACCCCATAGGCACTGGCCCGTTTTGCATAAAAGAATCCTTTTTCCGTAAAGCGGTAAGTGTCATTTTTCTTCTCAAACCAGCCGAGAAATACGAAGATATCCAGCAACCGCTCAAAGCTTTCGCCATCCTGATGAAATTCTTCCGGTTTAAAGAAAGCCTCCATAAAATATTTGTGGAACATCCCACTCATTCCCAGGGCAACCACGGTCGGACCAACGATCATCCCTTCGATATGCTTGAGCACCTGATTTTGGATCGTTCGAATTTTTTCGTCATCCGATAGCGCCAGGTCATAGTTGTTCCGGTATCTTTTGAAAATTTCCTCCAGCAATAAAAAGGGCGTAAGCTCAAATTTCCGGCGATGATATTTACCGGAGACCGCCATCAGCTCTACCACATCCTTGTAAAGCGGCACCAGTTGAAAAGCGCTCTCACTATTGCTGTTCACGGCAAGACGCACCTCCTTTCCATTTAAAATGTCGTACTGCAGCCATCCCTGTGATGCCAGCACACGCAAGGCAACATTCAAATATCCTTCATTCGCATTAAAATGTTCGGTCAATTCTGTTAGGGAGATTTCCCGCTGGTTTAACAAATGATCGAGCACTTTTCCCTGGTGCAGCACATACGCCGTTGGTGCGGTTACAATACCGTCCAGGTGACGAAATAAGTCTGCCCGTAACATTCTTTTGGTCATTTTATCCATTGCCGCCTCGCCTTCAACATCTAAAAATGAATTCGTAAAAGCACATTAGTTTCCTTGCTTTAGATACAACTTAAAGAAGTGCTTCATTAGCGGCAACAGGAAAAAACAGATCATTAGCGGTCATCGCTCTAAATTTTGTTCCATGGGCAAAACCTGCAGCGGCGAAGCGATCTCCTTTCGATGATTTTACTGATCACTCTGCCCCCTGGGATATACCATCTTGCCTGCGTATTTAAGGGCATCTCCTGGCAATATATACCGTGATTTATAATGAATAACTCACTCTCATTAAGCAGCCAGATATCGATTTCGTTGTTCTATATATGGCGCTGGAAGTATCGTCCCCTATTCCCGGATGCCAAATTTAATTCTCGTAATTATCATAACTTTCGCTCGGCAGTGTATGTCTGTCTGGTTCCCCATATGATGATGTCGATAGTGCTGCTAACCCACAATATTATCCGGACTCTTTCAAACGGGTGAGTTTAATTTCGCCGGTGAGTTGATATCGCCATCGAAACAGCCGGGCATTATAAACAGATACCTGGCCGGGTAAATCCGGTTCGAAGTTGCCTGCAAAGCATTCGGGGAAAAGCGGCACTGTCTGTGTGCCCGGATTGGGCAATGCGCCCCGATTCTATCCGTCCTCTGCATCAGCACAGGTAGCGGGATGAACCAAACGCTCAGCGCACGAATTCTCTCTGCAATATAATCGAGGTGAGGTTTTAACTTGTAATTTTTGAATAGCATATCTATATTTCAAAGCCACTCAAATTTACTCCAAACATTTCTCGGGAAGATTTTTTGGTAGCGTTGAAAATCCTCCATTCCAAAAATTGTTAAAAATTGATAATAAAGATTCTCATCTATTTAACAACTTTTGAAGAGTTTATTGATCTGAACTATTTTGAATATCGTTAGGAGAGTTATGAAATTTTCCGGAGTTAAAGTAATAATTTTAATAACAATAATATCCTTTCACCTGCAAGCTCAGACCGTCAGATATGCTGCTACTGTTATTGATTTCAGCAGTCAATGGAGTGCCACCGGTTGGAGTGCAGCACAAGCTCTGGGGCTTCCTGATACATATCCCAACTATGGAGATTTATCCACTGCCTGGACGAGTTCAACAGCAGACGGGCAACGGGAGTATTTGGTTCTGGCATATGAGAATCCTGCGCCCGTTAATCAAATTGAAATTTATGAAACGTATAATCCGGGTGCAGTGGACACCCTTTATTTAAGGAACGCAAATACCGGGCAATGGCAAATGGTATGGTCCGATACTGCTGCACATGC
>JAUIFT010000235.1 GCA_030430345.1 Calditrichia bacterium
CTTTGGGGGCTAATTACCCTTGCTGTTCTTAGTTAAGTCTGAAGTAAGTTTTAGATGAGCAAATGTGCAAAAATGTTCATTCGCTCATTGGCGCCTGTTTCAATTCTGATTTTCTGCTAACTGCTGTATTTCTGCTAACAAATTTTGGCTGTGCGCTGCTTCTGCCGATTGCCGGTCAGCATTTATTTGTAATGCTTTCTCCAGATAAGCGGCCGCTTTTGATTGTTCTCCGTTTGCGTTAAAAATAACTCCGGCATGATAAAGCAGTTCAAACCGTTCGGTGCCCAGGCGCAATGCGCGGTTGATCATTGTTGCTGCTTGTGGATACTCGCCATTTTTGTAAAGCGCCCAGGCGTAAGTATCTAATACATCGATATTATCCGGACGATTTTTGAATTCTTGCGCTGCGTAAGCTAACGATTTTGTGGACTGAATATTATGGTTGAGGCAAAACTTTGCATAATCCAACCGAATATTCCAACCATCTGCCTGATGTGCTTGAAAAGCATTCAATACACTACTAAGCATTTGCCGGTGATAAATACTGTCCGACTTTTGAAGGTAGAAATCAGCCAGTTTCTCCAGTAAGCTATGATCCGGGTTTTTTATCATTGCTGTTACTAAAATATCAATAGCATTATCATAAGCTGCGCTCGCCGCTTCAATATTTGCCAACCCTTTCTGGGCGGGCAAGTATCCCGGCCTTTCCTCCAGTATACCATTGTAGATCAGCGCCGCGGTGTCAACGGCTCCCTTTTCGAAATAGAGATTTCCCAATTCATTAAGCGCCCAGGCGCGGTCTTCCCGGCCGGGAACGCCGGCATTGACAGCCATGCCCATTGCCACAATGGCGTCGCGGACATTACCATGCAACTCCCGTAGATAGGCCGCCCGGGCATAGGCGCGCAAATCCGGGCGGATTTGCAGCATTTTATCGCAAGCGGCGACGGCTTCTCCATACTTGCCCAGTTCTATTTTTACATCACACAAAACCCCGTAAGCTGTCGCTGTTTGATCGTCGATACGCAAAGCTGTTTCTATAACCTTTTCCGCTTCCAGAAAACGATGTTGGATAAGTAGTATCGCTGCTTCGCTTACCAGTGCCATAAAATTTTCCGGATCAAGCTGTTGAGCCTTGCGAATAAGCGATTGCGCTTTTGGCAAATATTCATGGTGATTATTACTCATCCGCGATTCATGCAGAAATAACTGTGCAAGGTCGACGTAATTGTCCGCTATTTCCGGATTTGCAACGATTTTATTTCGCAGTTTCTCGGCCATTTGGGCAAGCGCTAAAAATTCTGCCGATCTCTTCGCTTCATTCGCCCGTGGACTGAGGGACGGCAAATCATCGATAACGGTAAATTCCGGTGATTGTGATTCTGTGCAGCTTATGCAAAAGAGGACGATTGCAAAAAGGATATATTTTAAAATGCTTGAACAAACCGGTTTCATTTTTTCTCCAAGATTTTATTTACTGAAAAATGATATTTTGGGAAATTTTACCCGGGCAGCAAAAATCTGCTACCCGGGAGGGGGATGAGGGACTATTTCAGCAAAACGGATTTTTTAGTGACAAAGCCTTTGCCAACTTTTAGTTGATAAAAATAAGTGCCGCTGGCCAAATTGCCGGCCTCCCAGCTAACTTCATAAGTGCCCGGTTGCTGCCGTTCATTGACCAGGGTTTGCACCAGGCGGCCGAGGGGATCATAAACGCTGATATTCACCTTTTCATTACGGGAGATATGATAACGAATCGTTGTTGAAGGGTTAAAAGGATTCGGGTAATTTTGCTCAAGGATGAAACCCTGCGGAACGCTGACGCCTATTGGCCCGGAGGTAATTCCAACCGGTACCGGCTGGGTAGCGGTGAGCTGCTTAACATAGTCATAACCACGATGCGGGGTAGCGAGATATGGGAAAGTATTCAGTAAAGGAACATCATTCGCAACGGGACCGGCGTTATAACCCAGTTCACCTAATAGTTGAGGAGAGGCGAGGTCGGAATAATCCCCGGCGGTAGCATCGTCGAAGGGGAAGCCGACTGCTGCAAGAACCAACCCGCCAACCGCTTGTAGCTCGATGGTAGTAACGTCATCTTCCAGGCGGCGGCCATTGGGAAATCCATCCATGTGTGGAATTTCCTGCAGGGCGGTGCTGGCGAAACCCGGGTCGGTTAAACCAAGCACTGCTGCGCGGATTAGTCCCATGCGGGCATTATCGGTAAACTCACTTGATTGCCGTTCGGTAACCGGAGTGGCCATGTTCAGGCGAAGCATGTCGCCGCCGAAAAGCACACCCTGGGACTCGGTAACTGGTAAAAAGTTGTGAATAAACGGCTTCCCTTCGCTTAAAGGGCCACCGGTTTTACCGGTAGCCAGTTGATAGGGCGGCAGCGCAGGCACGCCGAAATAGAAAATCGGGAGAATATCTGCCCGGCGCGGTTCGTTGGGGCCAACCAATACAGTCTGTAGCGGAGAGCCTAAAGGCTGCGGGCCGGTCGGAACTGCCAGAGCGGTACCGGTAAAATCGATGCCGGGAATGCTGCCGGCGGCATAAGCGCCATCTTGCCCATTGCGAAAATCAAAACCGGGATTGTTGTAGCCGGGTATAACCCCGATGGCCGGATAAGATTGTCCCGGAATCCTTAAAGCGGCCAGGGCCGGAACAGCAGTGCCAAATTGATTGTCATCCATGTAGAGAGCCAGTTCCGGATTGGCAAAGAATGGGATAAAAGATTGTTCATCGACACTGTAAGGCGTGCTGGCATTCCAATGATCTTTTTCAATGATCGGAATAATCGCTTCATTCGTCAGTGGCATTCCCAGGCGGGAAACCTGTACCCAATCGCCGCCTGGCAGATGCCCAAACGCCGATGACGAAATCCGGGTCGATTATACTTGTTGCCTGGCTAACGTCTTTACCATCTTTCTGGAGCATCTCTATCGGTATGGACAGGGCAATCGTATGGGTATTGAATCCGGCAACAGCATCCCGAGCATTTTCCGGATTGGAAGGGGCACTGCCATAGGCGCTGCGGGTTTGCCCAAGATCGAAAATGCCTCCGAGATCCACAAAAAATGCATCGTCCCGCGGGCCACAGAAGACAGTTTCCCCGCTGGAGGCAGTCGCGATTGCATTCTGCACCAATGTTTCATAATTGCTGCCAAGCCCGGCGGCACCCTCGATGGAGCGCGGGCCGATATTGTTCGGAGGCACTATACCATTGGAAACAACCGTGCTAAAACTAATGCCGCCATCGGTGCTTTTATCCAATGTGTAAGTAGTTTTTAAATTCTGCTTGCCCAGGCGGATATTGAAAAAAGTGAAAGGATCTTCATTTGCCTGTTGAAAAGTAAAGCGGTAAGTAATGTCGTCGGTTGCTGTACCGAGATCGCCGACATGCGTTTTATTTTTGATATGAATTTCATAACGTACGTCGGTACCAAAAGTACTGTAATTGGGACCTCCTTCAGGCAGTTCCAATGGAATGTAATTGGCGATGATAATAATATTATCCGGATTTTCCGGAGAGCGAAAGGCGTAAAGGTCGGTATTGTCTGCCTGTGGGTCAGCGCTAATCAATGGTGCCTCTCTATGGCTGCTGGGAAATCCCGGGGAATAGCAGAGAAATAAAACAGCCATAACCATAAATAGCCATTGGATTTTACTGCGAAATAGTTTCATGTGGTTCTCCAGTTGTTTTTAACGTAATGGATACTTTCGAAACAATTCGCTGCGCGCACAGGCAAATTATCTGCGAGATGTTAATCTCAATTCATACAAAACAACGTTGGAAGGGGAAAATTGGATTTCTTCTGAGGAGAAAAATATAATGGCTGACAAAAAACAGAGTTAGTAATTCTCTGTTTTTAATGATGATAGAGAGGTGAAAAAAACAGTGGTTTAATCATTTGCAATGGAGGCGCATTATCCACCGGTAATAGCACTCACCAGATAGACCGGACCGCTGGGGACTAAATTCCCTTCGGAATTTCGGGTGGTGCTGCCGCCCTTTTCTTCCCAACTAACGGCAAAAGCCGAAAGTCCGTCTATGGAAATTTGATCCACACTTGCGCTATATATTCCTGCTTCGTCGGCCACGAGTAAGCCAGCCGCGACCGGCACGCCTTCGCGGATCATCCATAATTGGTAGTCTTTATCCGCTTGAGTCGTCATGTTGAAACCATAAAAAACTGCGGCACGAGCGTCGGCGGAATAAAATAATTTTCCGGAAATGTCGTCCGGTGCGTCCGGGGTAGGAGCGGCGAGATAAACTTTCGTATTCGGATGGCGAACCCGCTGCAACTCCAGGCGTTTTCGTTCCAAAGTCGACGTCAACTGCTTTATCTGCTCTAATGCTACGGAATTTTGAAATACCGCCAATTGAATATCCTGCTGCAAATGGTTAATATACCAGCCAGCGCCAGCAGCAATCATTAAACATGCGGCGGCAAGACCTATTGCTATGCGTTTCCATTGATTTATCTTGCTGGAAAATTCCCCTTGAAGGGCCTCCAGGGATTCCGGAAATGATACGGATTGGCTCTTTGAACCGGTTGCTGGCTGAACATCCTGCTCGGTTTTGATCCTGGCGAGTAGTTGTGCTTTTATGTTGGCGGGAGGTGTTGCCAGGTCAGCAGAGAATGGCAGGATGGAAGCAATCTGCGCCATTTCCTGATAGCTGCGAACCGCGATTGGATGATTCTCCTGTAGAAGTCTTTCAAAGATTTCTTTCTCTTCAAGATCCAATGCGCCAATGCTGTAAGCAGCAGCCATTTCTCTTATGTTTTCCGGACGAATAGCCATTGTTAAATATTCCACTTTTCTTTCAAAGTGTCCCTCAACTTTTGCATGCCCAAACGAATGCGGGTTTTTACAGTACCCAAAGGCACTTTTAATGTCCTAGATATTTCCGATTGGGAAAATCCCTGAAAATATGCCATATCAATCAATTGTCGTTGTTCAGGCGGTAGTTGCCCCATCGCTTTGGTAATTTCATATGAAAGTTCTGCAACGCTCGCTTGTTCCAGCGGATCGGGAAGGTCACTGTCAGCTGCAAGGGCGTCGATTTTTTCAGTGCCACCGGATGTTTTTTTATTCTGCTTCTGTTGCTTCCTTAATAAATCAATGCAGCGGTTCCGGCAAAGTATCATCATCCAGCCAAGCGGTTTACCTTTACGCTTCTTGTAGCTGCCCGCTTTTTTCCAGATGGTCATAAATACATCTTGAATAACGTCTTCCGCGAGTGATTGGTTCTGCATAATTTTTAAAGCGAGTCCGAATAACTGGGAAGAATATCGGTCGTAAAGCATTGAAAAGGCTTGAGTATCACCCGCTGCAATCTGCGCAAAAAGCGCTTCATCTGAGGGGAGATTCTGCTCTGCGAAGGGGACTTTTACCATATTGTTTATTATAAATTCCCAGTTAGGATTATTGGCAGTGCTAAATGGCAATTAATCCACTTACATTGGAAAAAGCAAGATTATTTTATCCATTGCTATTTAATAGATTGTAAACTAAATATTGTGAAACTTTAGGTTGTTCGAATTTACCTTTTGATAGTGCCGATTGAGTTTAGTTCTGGC
>JAUIFT010000236.1 GCA_030430345.1 Calditrichia bacterium
CGTTCTTTTTTGCGTTGTTCTGCCCGCGCGATGAATTGGTAATTTGTATAGCTATTACTACCATTTTGGGGGTTCAATATCGATTTTTTTCTGAATCAGAAAGGAGCTGCCGGGGGCTGGTAGCTTCCCTGTTTCTATTCATAACGCAATGAGTCTGCCGGATTTATTGAAGCAGTCTTTATTGACAAAAAGCGAATCGTAGCCAGTGCAATGAAAGCAGCGGAACCAGCAGCAAACAGAGGTATCGCCCAATTCAGTGCGGTAAGCAAATCCTTCCAGTCAATAATGCATGACGTAAAAGGCAGCCGGCCAGGCACAAATATTTGCAAAGAGAACCGGCTTTATGTAATTATTTGATAATAACACAACGATATTACACTATGCCGGATTGCCGGAGGGGCAAATTATTTCCGGCGCCAGACGAACTCAAACGTCGTCGGCCAATAATCTTCTGGATCGGTCTGGTAGTGGTTATATTCAGTGCAGCGAATTTCATTGCCATCCTGGGAGATCTGCCATACCACTTTTTCTTCCGCTGGTACGCCGCCCCGGCCGGTAAACGTATCGTAACCGTTCAAAGTGCGACTTTCCGGATCAAAGTGCAGTTTATAATTCACTCTCCCGGGCCAATTGTCATAGAAAAATAAGATTTGAAAGCTATCGGCGCGAGTGTTGTAATTCCAGTAGATCATCAACTCGCGATAATCACCATTCGGCTGCGTCCAGACAGAGCTGCATTCCACATAAGTATCTTTCAGCATTTTTCGGGCATTTACGGTTATCATTTCTTTTCGCGGTGTTTTGTCTTCCTGACGAGGATAATAAGCTGTTGCACTGCCCTCCCATTCCCCGACAAACGATTGCAAAATTTTAGTGGCAGCATCAGACCGGGACTTCTCCTGGGCTGGTAGCAGTACAGACAGACATAATAAAAGTAAGAATGTAGTCATCTTTCGCATAAGTATTCCTCAATAGTTTTCTGATGGTGAATCCGCTTAATAAGGATTTTTCAGTTAGTGATATCAGCTCACTCCATACGATCAAGGTTCTCCAAAGATACAAAATTTAAGGCGTGTCTGAAAAATTAAATGATCATCTAAAACGATCGATTGATGTACTTTCTGGCACAATTTTGCGTACCTTGACGGACATTTCATCAACTGGAACAATTTTCGCCCTCTGAACATAAAGCCTCAAATCTCTTTAGAACAAGCACTTAACTAAACACTCGCGTTTTCTGGCATGCCATTTGTCCTATTTATTTGCAACAGTTAAAATTATGAAACGTCTATCGATCGTTATTTATCGGAGGATTAGAAAATGAAAAGAATGAGTTTAGTTTTAGCCGGCAGTTTTTTAATGTTGTTTTTGTTGTCCACAAACGTGAGCGCACAAGAAGTAGAAAGCGAAGAAAAAATGGAGGAAGTGAAGCAGCAAGAAGAAAAAGCAGGGAAAAAAGCAATTAAAGTAACTAAAGACGCAAAAGGCAACACCAAGGTAGTGAAGGCGGGAAAAGATGCGGAAGGTAATGTTGCCAAATCCGTTACCGTTAAACAAAAAGATGGCGATGTTTACAAAAAAGCAGGTGTCAACAAGGCAGATGGCACTAAAAAGCGTGCGGCCGGCGTTAACAAAGCGGATGGCACCAAAAAAAGAATTAAAGGTGTGAATGAAGCGGATGGCACGAAAAAACGCGCAGCGGGCGTTAACAAAGCGGATGGCACCAAAAAAAGAATCAAAGGTGTGAACAAGGCAGACGGCACGAAAAAACGCGCAGCGGGCGTGAATGAAGCGGATGGCACCAAGAAAAGAGTGAAAGGTGTCAACAAGGCAGATGGTACTAAAAAACGTGCAGCGGGTGTGAATAAGGCAGACGGCACGAAAAAACGCGCAGCGGGTGTAAAAAAGAAATAACTTGAAATGAACCCGGCAACACCTCTAAAAAAGGCGTAAACCTTACTGGTTTTACGCCTTTTTCTTTTTTAGATTTCAGCGCATAATTAAACTGGATAACGAATAAGATGAATGAGATTTTAAAAGAAGCACTCATTATCGAAGCAACTCGTGAAGCAACGGAAAACATCAAAAAATGGATGGGTAGCGATGGCGACATCGCATCCCAATTGCGCGATGGTAAGCGGGATGCGGTTGATGCCTTTACCAGGCTGGAAACAGCTGACGACAATGTTCCGGTATTTCTGAAAGCAATGCTAGACGGGTTGAATCCGGTCCAAGAATTTTATGAGCAAATGCCGGGTAATCAGGGCGAATGGCAATGTTCGGCGTTGGCAATTATCCGCCGGGAAATTGAGCGAATGATCACAGAAAATTACCAACCTGATGCCGATGCGCTTTCTGCAGCAAAGATCAGCATCGAGAAGCGATTGTCTTTTTTACGGTCGCAATTAAATTTACCCCCCAAATAGAGAATTTAGCATATCCCGATAGGCACAGGCAACAGAGGAAAAGTGATGACGGTTGGATTTATTGGCACTGGTGCAATTAGTGAGGCGCTTATAACCGGGCTTTTGAGAGCAGAAAATTATTCGGGACAAATACGAATCACCCGTCGCAGCGACACTCGTTCAGCCAAACTCGCCGGCAGTTTTCCCAATATCACAATATATGAAGAGAATCAGTCGCTTGTCGATAACAGTGACATGGTGATCATCGCGGTTTTACCGGATCAATGTGAAGCGGTTTTAAAGCAGCTCCATTTCCGGCCAGCGCAAACGATTGTAAGCCTGGTCGCCGGCGTGAAATTATCGACACTCGCGCCCCTCCTCTCTCCGGCAAGAAAAATACATCGTGCGGTTCCCATGCCCCCGGTGGAAATTGGGAAAGGGCCGATCCCCGTTTGCCCTCCTGGCCAGGCGGTGGAAGCATTTTTTCAACGCATCGGGCAGGTAATTCCGGTCAGCGATGAAGTACACTTCCGCACATTTGCTGCTGGCAGTGCAGTAATGGCCACATTCTTTCGCTGGGTCGCGGAAAATGCCGCCTGGATGGCAGCGCAAGGTGTTCCGGATGAACAAGCGGCACTTTATTCAGCCTCACTTACCGAAGCGCTGGCAAACCTGACACTCGCTGCAAATCCTCAGCAGTTACAAGCACTCAGTCAGGAATGCTTAACGCCCGGCGGATTAAACGAACAGGTTTTAAAGGAGTTGGAAAAACAAGATTGGTTTGCTGCGATGAATACTGCATTGGATGGGATTATGCACCGTCTGGGAAATAGCAACGGTGAAAATTAACAGCCAGGATTGATTTCTTCTCCCCTGAAAAAGGGGAGAAGAAATCGCTAAAAAATACCCTAAGGCAACGTTATTTCATCGCCGGTTTTCAGCCGCTCAATTTCCACGGCCAAAGCGGCAATGCCTTCCGCTGTTGCCAGGTTAGTAGTGAACGTGGCGTTTATCCGCTGAACCTCAAGGAGGCTTTGGCTAAACAGCCCGAGCAAATAATAGTTCTCGGCGCGAAGCAGAAAAAGATCCTCTTCATCGAGAAATAGTCCATATTCGAAATACCAGAGGGAATCCAGGGCGAGTGCCTCGGTAGCTCTTAGATTGGAATTTGCGTAATCCTTTTGTGCATTGAGGACAAATGCCCAGCCGGCATGCAAATCGGCTGTCGGATCATTCTGAGAAGCACAAATGCTAAATTCCTTTATAGCATTTGCCAGACTATCCATTTTAAAGTAGCTCCAGCCTAAACCGGTGAAACTTTCCGCCCGGTTAATATTCAATTCTTTTGCTTCCAGAAATTTACCGCTGGCTTCGGGATAATTACCATTCTGAAACGCTTCCCATCCCTGGCGAACCAGGTCTTCATAGGAAAAGATGCCATCCTGGGTGATGATGCCATTACATCCGGCAATTAACCAGAACAAGACGGCAATCAACTTGCTTACTATGTTCATTCTTCGCATTGATATTGCTCCTTCCGTATAACCATCCAGGATTAGTGGATTAATAACATCTTTTTAGTTTGACTCAGTTCAATTGTTTTCAGGGAATAGAAATAGATACCACTGGCCAGATGGTTGCCCTGATCGTCCCGGCCATCCCAAATCACCTTATGGGCGCCGGCAATCTGAGCACCGTTATACAACGTGCGCACCCGTTGCCCGAGATTATTATAGACCGTCAACTGCACTGCCCCATCCTCCGGCAAGTCATACTCTATGGTTGTCGATGGGTTGAACGGATTGGGATAATTTTGCTTCAGGGCATAATTGAGCGGCACCAGGTTGCTGCCTTCAAAGTTGCTATTATAACCAAGTTTAAATTCACCCAATTTTTCCGTAAACGCCCGCACCACTGTTTTCTCCAGGAAAACCTGGCTGTTCAGGGCAATCCATTCGCTGCCGGATTTTTGATAGACAAAGAGCTTCTCTGGATTCGGATAGCGCTGTGCATCGTAAGCAATTTCGATACTCAGCGGCTGGCTAAAGCGGGTAGCCGGGCCAAACTGATAAACAATTTCATCCGTTGCTTCCTGATAATCACTGAGCAGATAAGTATCATTATCCAGCACATCTGCAGCAACATTCAGTGTCGCACGGCCATCAAGCGCAGTAATTCTCGCGGCACTGCCCGGCTTTGCCAATACTACTCCGAAAGAACGATTAAAGGTAGTATCAATACCGGTATCAGCCGTGCGTGTAAAGATATTGTAGGTACCGCTGCCGTTAAACTCATAAGGGGCGCGGTATACGCGTGGCGAATTGCTAACCACCGACAAACTCAGCAGTGATGTATCCGGCAGTACGTAAACACCGAGCACCGGCATATTCTGCAATTGCACATCGCTGACCACAACGATGTCGGCATATTTACTGGCAGCCGGGTTCTGTAACACCGAAGTGCTTAGATTAATATTACCATCACCTGCTAATACTAGAGTGACGGTATTGTTCGCCGGGTCGTTGCTGCCGATCTGAATATTAGCAGCCTTTGCACCGAGGGTTCCCGGGAAGAAGTTAACCATGACCTCCTGACTGTCACCGGGCGCCAGGGTAAATGGCAGGGTAAAACCAGTATAGCCGAAGAAACTTTTATCAATACCCAACAACAGTATAGAGGTGATGTCCAAATCTGCAGTAGCGCCTGGCGCATTCCAGATATAAAACTTTTGCTGATAGTTCTCGCCAACCGTCACCCGGCCGAATCGTAAAGTATCCAAGCTGATTTTAAAATCGGGCAGGCCACCAGTGCCGTTTCCGCTAAGGCTTACATTGACCACACCTTCATCGGCGTCATCACTTTCGATTCTCAGATTGGCACTATGGGCACCTAAAACCAACGGACTGTAGCGAACAACGACGCTTCTGCTTTGCCCCGGTTTTAGGATGAATGGCGCAGTGCCGCCACTAAAGATCGAGAATTGCCCGCTGCTTAAGCCGGTCAGTGATATTGAAGATACATTGATATCCCCAACTGAGGCATCATTCCGTATCAGAACGGTTTGATTTACCGAAGTGCCGAGGGCAACACTACCATAGGCAATGCTGAGTGGTGTGACGGTAATTTCTCCCAGTGTGATAGGAATTTCAATCTGATTCTGGACTGTGTTGGTAATTACCGG
>JAUIFT010000237.1 GCA_030430345.1 Calditrichia bacterium
CAAGAAGCTCAATCACAAGATTGTTGAACTGGATGCCAAGCTCTCCAATTATCAGGACAACGAAAAAAATTTACGGGAAACCCTTCTGAATGTGCAGGAAGTTAAGAAGCAATCAGAAGAAAGCAGTCGCCGCCAGGCAGACCTTATTACCAAGGAAGCAGAATTAAAAGCGCTGGAAATTCTCGAAAACGCCCGCAAACAGGCCCGGCAAATCCGGGAAGAGATCAGTTGGCTGCGCTCTCAGAAGGAGTCTTTTATTAACCGGCTGCGCCACATCCTTGTTTCCCAAATTGAATTGCTTTCCGTCATGGAAATTGATGATATCCTTCCCGAAGACGAGCAAGCGAAGATCCGTTCCTGGAAATCCCGGAAATTCTCCCAGGCGGAAATGGCTGCCGAAGCGGAAAGCGAAAGTAAATCTGCCTCACAAAAACCAGCGAAAGCGGACGCTGAGAAAACGGAGAAAAAAAGCAGCAGCAAATCTGCGGAGAAAGCCAAGCAAAAAAAAGATGAAGACGCTTCTGAGCGAATCATCCAGCAATATACGGAAGAAGAGAAAGCTGAGAAGAAGGACGACAAATTAGCATCCAGCCCTTCCGAGCCCTCCCTCTCCGAAGAAGAAATTAATGATTTCTTTAAAAAAGGAATCCAGATTGATGATTTAATAAAAACTATTAACAAAAAGGATTTTGACAAATGAGAATCAGCATTTGGCAACACGTGACAAGAATTGTCACCGTCTTTTTCATTGCAGTAATCCTGAGTAACTGTGCCGGTTCCCGTTATTTGGAAACCGCCGACATTGAAAGCGAGCAGTCACTAAAGTTGTATCTTCGCAATGGCGATATTCATGAAGGTATTATCGTGCGTAAGGATAATAATGAAGTCACCATGATTAACGCAGCAGACAGCAAATCTCAAACGATTTCAATGGCGGAGATTCGCCGGGTAGAACGCTCCCGGGAAATTTACGATTACGCCGCCGTACCGATCAGCAACGCAGAGATTGAAAGAAATAAAGGCAATAAAAACACCTGGGTATATGCTGCCGGTGGTGCGGCAATTGGGGGGCTGGTAGGACTTGCAGTCGGTTATCCGATCTGGGTCGCCAATGACAATCCGCCGCCCTTGTTTGTTGGTGGCGTGACCGCTGTCGTGAGCAGTATCGTTTTTGCCACGAAAGGCATCAAGCGAGATAAACATGATGCGATTCAAAGAGTACGCTACTTACACAGTCAGAACGACTTGCTCAACGAAAAAGAGACGCAGGAAAAACGACTGAAAGCACTGGAAGAAGAAAAAGCCCGTTTAAAGAAACAGTTGGAAGAGAAGAAAAAGCAGGCTTCCGAAAACGACGGATAAGCTGTTTTTCTTCCGCATTTGTATTATTCCGGGCAATTTGCAATATTAACGATCTTTGAATATCAACGCCACACGGTATGCGCAATACGAGAGGAAATGATGCAGGATATCAGACAAAAAGTTGATGAGACGATTCAGTTTATTCGCACGAAGACGCAGGCTGAGCCGGAAATTGGTATTGTACTGGGCACGGGATTAGGTGAACTGGTGAATGAGATAGATCAGGAAACGGTACTTTCCTATGATGAAATTCCCCACTTCGCCCTTTCTACAGTTGAATTTCATGCCGGGAAACTTATTTTTGGGGAAATTGCCGGCCGTTCGGTGGTTGCCATGCAGGGCCGCTTTCATTACTACGAAGGCTATACCATGCAGGAAATCACCTTTCCTATTCGGGTCATGAAATTTCTTGGCGTCGAGAAACTGGTAATTTCTAATGCTTGTGGTGGGATGAATCCGATATATCGTCGTGGCGATCTGATGATTATGGACGATCATATCAATCTGCTGGGAGACAATCCACTGATCGGGGTAAATGATGACACCCTGGGGCCACGTTTCCCGGATATGTCCGAGCCCTATTCACAACGGCTGATCGCCCTGGCGGAAGAAATCGCCCGGGAAGAAAAAATAAAGGTTCAAAAGGGTGTCTATGTGGCAGTCCCCGGACCGAACCTGGAAACCCGCGCGGAATATCGCTTTCTGCGAATTATCGGTGCGGATGTTGTCGGCATGTCTACGGTACCGGAGAATATTGCCGCCCGTCATATGGATATGGAAGTTTTCGGTATCTCGGTCATCACCGATGAATGTTTTCCGGATGCCCTGGCACCGGTAGACGTCCAGGAAATTATCGCAGCCGCAAACGCGGCGCAACCGTCCTTAACCAAATTAATGAAACGGTTAATCGAAAAAGCATAAGTATTTATTAATTAAAGATTTTAAGATCTGAGGACATTGAATAAATCAATGTCCGGACTTATTTAACAAAGCCGGACCAATGAAAAAACGCTATCACAATTTTTTGCATGCAGACGCCTCCCATAGGGAAAATGGCAACCTGCGTCCGGCGCTTCGTATTGAAAATCTGCAGAAAAAAATACATTTCCTCTCCCATCATCGTAAATCTATTATTACATTAAAGGCTTCGATTATTTAATCGTTGCCCCGTTTACTGTTCAACTTATATCGGGATAACTGACTTTCACGGAGTATATCCGGTTAATTCGAGAATAAAGGCAAATCACCATGTTCAAATTTAAGGAATTCGACGAAAAACCTGTTGTAAACAAGCTGGAAGAGTCCGTCCTGGACTTTTGGAAAAAGAATAACATCTTCGAAAAAAGCATTGATATTCGTAAAGATAGCCCGGCATACATTTTTTATGAAGGTCCTCCGACCGCAAACGGAAAGCCCGGCATCCACCACGTTCTTAGCCGTACTTTGAAAGACATTATTCTTCGCTATAAAACAATGTCCGGTTATCAGGTACCGCGGAAGGCCGGCTGGGACACGCATGGTTTGCCGGTAGAAATTGCCGTTGAACAGAAGATGGGCTTGACCCAGAAAAACGAGATTGAAAAAATTGGCATCGATAAATTCAACGCAGCCTGCAAGGAACTGGTCAATCATCATATTGAGATGGCCGATGGCTGGCGCACTTTGACGGACCGAATGGGTTACTGGTTGGATTTGGACGACGCATACGTGACCTATAAAAATGAATATATCGAATCGGTTTGGTGGGCAATCAAACAGATCTTTGATAAAGGACTGGTCTACAAAGACTACAAAATTGTGCCACAGTCTCCGACGATTGAGACGCCTTTGAGTTCTCACGAACTTTCCCAGGCGTATAAAGAGGTGAAGGACCCGAATTGCTACATCAAGGTGAAAGTTCTCGAAACACCGAAAAAAAGCATTGAAGACGCGGAAATCCTTATCTGGACAACCACGCCCTGGACGTTGCTCTCCAATGTCGGTGCGGCTGTCGGCATGGATATCGATTATGTGCTGGTAGAAAACACCCGTCCTGTTAAGCAGGGCAAGGAAACCAGCGAAGAGACATTCCGGTTAGTTTTGGCAGAGTCCCGCCTGTCCGCACTGGACGGCACTTACGAGATTCTGGAAAAGTTTAAGGGCGCTGAGATCATCGGCACTCGTTACGAACCAATTTTTGATTATTTAACGGTAGATCGCAAAAAATACCCGAATGCATTCACCCTGATGCCCGGTGAGTTTGTTTCAACCGAGGATGGCTCCGGTGTCGTGCACATGGCCCCGGCTTTTGGCCAGGATGACTATGACATGGGGAAACAATACAACCTGCCGGTGCTGCAGCCAGTGACTCCGGGTGGCAAATTTAAGGATGGCATGGGTCCCTTTAGCGGCCGGCCGGTCAAAACATTCACTTATGCTGATGGCCATACAGAAGAAGGTGTTGATGTTGATGTCGTAATCGCCCTGAAGGAAATGGGAAAGAACTATCGCACTACGAAAGATTATGTGCATAGTTATCCCCATTGCTGGCGCACCGATAATCCGGTTATCTATTACGCCCGGGAATCCTGGTTTATTAATTCGCCGGCTTACAAAGAGCGGATGGTTGAGCTGAACAAGACCATCAATTGGCAGCCGCCGGAAATTGGCAGTGGCCGTTTTGGCAACTGGCTGGAAGATGTTAAGGAATGGTCGCTTTCCCGCGACAGATATTGGGGAACGCCTTTACCGATTTGGGTCAGTGAAGATGGTGAAGATATGTTTGCCGTCGGTTCTATTGCGGAACTGCGGGAAGGTATCTACGAGCATGACAGTGTTCGTAAACCGGCCAGCGAAATTCCCGATGAGGAATTGGACTTACACCGCCCGTATGTCGATCGGATTATCTTTGAAAAGGATGGCAAGGTTTTCCGCCGAACGCCGGAGATCATTGATGTATGGTTCGATTCCGGGGCGATGCCGTTTGCACAGTATCATTACCCATTTGAAAACAAGGAACTGTTCGAAAACAGTTTTCCGGCAGACTACATCTGTGAAGGTGTCGATCAGACCCGTGGCTGGTTCTACACATTGCATAATATCGCAACGGTGCTATTTGACAAACCGGCGTTCAAGAATATCATCGTCAATGACCTGATCCTTGATGAAACCGGGCAAAAGATGAGCAAGCGGAAAAACAACATGGTTCATCCCTTTGATGTCATCGATAAATACGGCGTAGATCCCCTGCGCTGGTATTTGATGGCCTCGAACAATCCCTGGCTGCCAAAGCGTTTCGACAAAAAAGGCATTGAGGAAGTTTACAGAAAGTTCTTTGATACATTTTTAAATACGTATTCTTTCTTCGCTATGTATGCGAATATTGACAAGTTCGATCCGAGTTCCGAATCAGTGGCAATCGAGGATCGTCCGGAAATCGATCGTTGGGTAATTTCCCGACTGTATACACTGGTTGATCATGTCAACAAGCGCATGAACAACTATGACATTACCCAATCCGTACGCCCAATTGCCGAATTTCTGCTTTCCGATGTTTCCAACTGGTATGTTCGCCGGAATCGCCGTCGTTTCTGGAAAGAAAGTGACAGTGCAGACAAGGCCGCAGCTTACCACACGCTGTACGAGGTGTTGTTGACATTGTGCAAGCTATCTGCACCATTTATCCCATTTGTTGCCGACGAGCTCTACCGCAACTTACGCACCGATGATATGCCGGAAAGCGTTCATTTAAGTGATTATCCGGTGGTCGATGCCAGTAAACGCGCCTATCAGGATGCGGATCTGGAACAGCGTATGTCCGCAGCCCAGAAGGTGGTTCGAATCTCCCGTTCTCTCCGCAATGAGACGAAGATCGGCGTTCGTCAGCCATTGCAGGAATTGGTGATCTCTTCTCCGGAAAAATCTGTCCTGGATGGTGTTTTAAATATGGGAGATATCATTCGGGAAGAGATCAACATTAAAACATTACGCACTGAACAAAACGCGTCTGACCTGGTGGTGCGCAGCGCCAAGCCCAATTTCAAACTGCTCGGCCCCCGCTTTGGAAAGGCAATGAAACAAATTGCCGAGGTTATCCGTGAACTGGATGAGTCCGCAATTGATACGCTTGCTGCGGAAGGCAAATTATCGGTTACTTTAAATGGTGAGCCGGAGACTGTCCAATTGGAAGAAGTCGAAATTGTTGACGC
>JAUIFT010000238.1 GCA_030430345.1 Calditrichia bacterium
ACAACGCTTCTTTGAAAGGGCGATTGCTGGTAAAATTCTTTAATGGCTCTCCATCAAGCGAATAAAGTTTGTTCTCCAGCGCGATGCCTTTGTTCTCCGCCAGCGGCACATATTTCAACCATTTCTTTTTGACATCCAGGGCAATTTTCCGGGTCGCCCCATTGTTGGCGGAAATATGAAAAGGAATTGCCTGATCTTTTTTAAAGTTGAAGGCACTAAGGTAAATGCTCTCATTGTCATCAAGCAGATATGCGCGGTCCCATTCCCAACCGGGTAAATAGAGCCAGGGATCGTCCAGTTTGATTTCCATCTCGGAATTATCTTCCAGATTATAGATCAACAATCGTTTGTTAAGACCGGTTTGCGGTTCGGCGGTAGAATAGATGACCTTGTCGCCGGTGCTGTTGATGGTTGGGTAGCGCCCCTCGAGAATTTTCCGGACGCTGTACAGCGTATCAAAAGCGACCTCGTGCAGCACGCTGTCGGCGGTTAATGGCACTTCAATCGTTCTTTGATAGCGCTGATAGCGGACAAACTCGTGCGTTTTAATATCTTCCAGTTGGGTTGGCAGGATTACCAGTTCATGACTGCCAATCAGCTTGCGTTCCAGGCGATAACTGGTATGGGTCTTCTGATAATCGGTTGGTGTTATTTCCTCTCCGTTAAAATAGAGATAGGCGCGGGTTTCGCCGGGAACAACGATGAAAATATCTTTGTAAAGGTGGGTCCAGCCCCAGTATGCGCCGAAAAGGAAAAGCAGTGTGAGCATAATGTTCAGAAAGAAGCCGCCGCTTTTTTTCTTTTCTGCCCCAGAGAAACGGGTTAAAAATTCATCGTCATCCGCATCCTCAACCTTGTCTTTAACCTCAGCTTCATCCGCTGGCTTTTCTTCAATTGCCGCTTTCGCAGGAGCAATATCTGCCGCTTCATTGGCATCCGCTTCCGGTGGAACAGAAGCGTCTTCAGCTGCTTCTACAGGATCATCATTGTTACTGAAGCTGACTTCATCCAGTGCTCCCGACGGCTCTGCAACAGTCTCTCCCATCACTTCTTCAGGCGCTTCGCTGGTTGCCGCTGCTTCCGGCTCTGCGGGAGCCGCTTCTTCGCTTGGTGAGTCTGCCTGAGTGTCTTCGGCAAGCAGTCGCTCCTTAAGCGCTTTTAGTTGCCGGCGAATAATTGTCTGCAGGCTTTTTTCGCTTTTATATTGTTTCAGCGGCATCGCCCAGGCGTACTGCGCCATTTCACTGGTCATTTCATAACGATAATGCGCGGCATGAATCAGCGGTAAAACGCAGGCATTCGGCAGTCGATCAGCGATTTCCTGGAAACTGCCGGGAATTTCCGGTGAAGCGGTGAGGTCGATAACAACCAGGGGCATGTGGGAGGCGAGCGCCGCGAGGAGGTCGGCACGCTGGGAGATTTGTTCCGGGGCGCCGTTTAGCACAACCGGCACAATCTCCTGTTTGCGGACGACTCCGAGCAGTGCGTCCAGCATAGCGTGCCGTTCTGCCGGAAAATCTCCGACAATTAATATAAGTTCGCCCCAGTCCTGCTCGATCGTTTCTGTCTCGCCGTCTTCCAGCAAGGCTTGTAATGCATGCACCGATGCTAAACCATCGACGGTCAGCTGACAATCGTTGTACTGCATTATCTGCAAATCTTCCTGGATGCTGCCTTCCAGCAAGGCTTCCTTTAGGGCGGGGCGATGCAAAAAGCATTCGCTGAAATTTGCCTTCTTCAAGTCGCATTTAAAAAATATCGTTTCGCGAAATTGCGAGCCGCGAAAGTCGGCAGCACCCGCCAGGGCGTTGCTCAAATTACTGTCCCGAAAGTTGACATTATGAAAGATGCCGCTTGCCATGTTGGTTTGACTGAGATTGGCATCGGTAAAATCTGCTTCGAAGAAAACCGCATCGCGCAGATCACTGCCATAAAGATTCGCGCTGCTAAAATCGGATCGGGAAAAATTGCCATCGGCAAAGCAGACGGCTTCGAAATTTGCTTTCGAAAAGTTCGCATCATTAAAGAAAGCATTCTTCAGATTGTTATTTTGGAAATAGCATTTCTGTAAATCTGCCCGGGAAAGGTTGGCGCTTTGGAAATTTGCAGCAGTAAGGTCGGAATTCTGCAGATTGGCTTCGCTGAGCAAGGCCTCCTGAAAATTGACATTACTAATATTCGATTTGCTGATAACAGCACGATTCAGGCGGGCATTTTGAAAATTAGCATCCTGTAAATCCGAGCGATGTAAATTGACACCATCCAGCTGGGCATTCTCTAAAATAGCTGCACCAAGATGGGCGGATTCCAGGTCCGCCTCATTGAGATTCGCGTCCGTTAAATTGATTCTGTTTAAAATGGCATGACGCAGGTCGGCCTGGGTTAAGTTGGCGCTGCTTAAGTCCGCAGCGGAGAGATCGATGCGCATCAGTAATGCGCCTTGTAAATTGGCGTTCTGAAGTGATGCTTCGGAAAGGCTGGCCTGAGTCAGGTCACTGTTACTCAGGTTGTAACCGGAAAAGTCTGAAGAAGTGGGGTGGATGCCGGAAAGGTCCGGGGTGATATCCGGATTCTCTTTACGCCAGCTATTCCATGCTTCCATTCCGGAAAGCAAAATATCCAGGTGTTTTTGATTTGCCACAATGCTACCTCTTTCAGCTTGCTGCCGAATGAGAAGAATAGGGTGGTGGAATTTCTGCGATCTCCATATACGCTGCAGGGACGCTTAGACAGATGAATGATTTGGAACGCTCCAATTCCGAAAGGTCGCAGGTAAAATTTGGCAGTCAAACAATGAGTATAGATAAGAGAATAGCACCGGGTATAACTTCATCGCAAATTATACCGGGTGTTATCCAGCAGTGTTGGTCGAATAATTTCTCAGCAGTATTGTTTGATAAAAACGAATGAAACTGTTTCCCCAAGGAATGTTGATACAATCAAGAGAATTTGCGTTCAAACAACCATTTCGGCATTCTTACCACAAATCCGGTCTCTTTTCTTTCGATTGAAACTTTCTTCTTCTGGACCCAGGCGTTTTGCCGGTTCCATTCAATCAATATGCTTGTGTTGGTTTCATGGACAATTTCCGGTACTTCCAGAACTACCTTTCTGCCAAAACTCAGTAATCGGTCAAACTCCAAAAGGTCTGCCATGCTCTACTCCTCGGATGCCAAGTGGCCCCTGTATCCATTACCGCTACTCGTCTGCTCGGCACGAATAACGTTTGTAAACAAAAAATTATTTTTAATATCGGGAATAACCATTGATAACGCGTATAATATATTTGCGCACCATCACAATATTCTTGACCAAGCGCATCGATTCCAAAAGACTGTTTATAACAATCAAAACAAAAGCCACACGATGTTAGTATCATTAATGATATTATCGTAAACTATGCGGGCCTTGAATTTCAACGAAGGAGTACTTGATGAAACAATCGCGCCAAATCTATCAGCTTGTGCTGTTGATTAACCTCTTTTGGATATTGCCATTATGGGGGCAATCGAGCAGTTTTCGTCTCGACTATGTCGGGCATATTAATTTCCCGGCCAGCGCCGCCGGTTGCGGTAATGCGGATACAACCGGGGGGACAGATGTTTGGGGATATGTTGGCCCGGACGGTACCGATTACGCGTTAATGGGCGTGATGGATGGCTTCGCCGCTGTTCGCATTCCGGATCTAACAGTTATCGATGTTATCTCCGGCCCACAAACGCCCAGTTGTTACTGGCATCGTGATATCAAAACGTACGGTCACTATGCCTACATGATCTCTCAGATGATCGGTACGAATGAGGGGATTATGATTCTCGATCTATCAACCTTGCCGGATAGCGTCCGCTTCGTCGGTTCCTACGTAAACGGCGCAGAGATCACATCTCACAACCTCAGTATTGATACGACGAGCGGCTTTGCTTACGTTACCAACAGCGCCCGGAACGGCATTCGCTTTATCGACCTGGCTGATCCGGAAAATCCCCAGGATGTTTATAACCTGATCATCGGTTTTGTGCACGATGTTTATACCCATAATGATACGATGTATGTATCCGAGGGATCTTTAAGAACATTCTCGATTTGGGATGTGGCGGATAAAACCAGCCCACAGCTGATCTCGCGCATCAATGTTTCCGGGGGCGGCTATGCCCACAACGCCTGGCCGACGGAGGATAGTAAATATCTCTTGACCACCGAGGAAACGGTTGGCAAAACCGTGAAAATATGGGACATTCAGGATATGGGCAATATTAACAAAGTGGGTGACTATCTCGGTTCAAATAATCTTGCCCACAATGTGCATACAATGGGAGATCTGGCAGTGCTTTCCCATTATGCCTACGGAGTTGTTTTACTGGATATCAGCGATCCGGCCTTTCCGGAAGAGCTTGATCATTATGACACCTATCCACTGAATAACGCCGGAGGATTTTACGGCAACTGGGGGGCCTATCCTTATACGAATAATGGCTACATTTATGCCAGTGATGTGAGCGGCAAACTGACCTTGCTAAAACTGGTGGAATTTCCCGTCGGTACCGAGCCGCAGGGAACTATTTTGCCAGAAAAACTCACCCTTTTTCAAAACTATCCCAATCCGTTTAACCCGGAAACCACCATCGAATACCAACTGCCGGAAAACGCGGCTGTTCAGTTAAAAATCTACAATGTCGCCGGGCAGCAGGTTCGCACATTGCTAAACGGGATGATGCCCGCCGGATTGCACTCCATCCGTTGGGATGGCCGGTCGGCCAGCGGAGAGAAAGCGCCGAGCGGTACCTACTTTTACAAATTGACTGCTTCCGGTAAACAGCAAATTGAGATAGTCAAAAAAATGATACTGCTGCAATAAAATTTTCTCTTGAAGTTTTAAAGGAGATGTGTTGTTCAGGGACTTCGGAAATATGACTGAGTGCGTTAAAGACAGATATTAAAGTGGAAATGAGTGATGAGCAAAACTATTCTTGATGTGATCGCTTTTGATGCCGATGATACGCTTTGGGTTAATGAGCCCTTTTATCAGGATGCGGAAAAAAAACTGGAAGATATGCTCCGCAAATATGTTGACGCACAGTCGATAACAGAGCTTCTCTATGATACCGAAAAAAAGAATCTTTCCCTGTTTGGCTACGGCGCAAAGGGGTTTACAATTTCCATGATCGAAACCGCGATCGAGATTAGTGGTGAAAAAATATCAGCCGGGGAAATTCAGGAAATCATTGAACTTGGGAAAACGGTAATGAATAATCCGATCGACTTACTACCGCATGTCGCGACAGTCATTCCGGCGTTAACGCAACAGTTCCGCTTGATGTTGCTAACCAAGGGAGATTTGTTCGACCAGGAAAGTAAAATTGCCCGTTCCGGTCTGGCGGATTATTTCAACGATGTGGAAATCGTTAGCGAAAAAGATGAGGATACTTACAGACGCCTTTTGGCGAGATACGGCTTCTCTCCGGCACGTTTCCTGATGGTTGGTAACTCTCTCAAGTCCGATATTCTCCCCCTGGTAAA